>CAZRLQ010000096.1:0-7718 GCA_964600725.1 uncultured Desulfobacterales bacterium | reverse complement strand
TTGGGAAGGATAACACACAAACGGCAAAATGTAAAGATTTTACCGAAACTTTATATTAGCCATCCATAAATAGGATAGGCGCTAACTATTATTCCACGACCCAGACGGTACAGTTTTGTGCATATTTAACTATTTTACTGGAGATGCTTCCGAAAAGGAATTCTTCAGTTCTTGAAAGGCCCTTTCTTCCAACTACAATCGTACTGTATTGGGTCTGGTCCATTTCATCTAAAATACATTTTGCCATTGAGGGACAATAACGTAATGTGGAACTAACGGAGACATCATTTGGTGCAAAACCGCCATTAATCAACATTTGACGATATTCCTCAAGCAAGGAATCAATTCTTGTCTTATATCTATTTAACCATTTTTCCTTCTCTTCGGATGTGGGAAAATAATCTTCTTCCGGTTCAGGGATGACATGCAAGACTTTGACCTTAAAACCTTTTATGCCTCCTATTAGTCGAGCCACATAAGAAACTGCCCGGCTGGAGTTTTCTGACTCATCCACAGCAATCAAAATGTTTTTATTGAAAATAATCTCCTTTTCGTTCATCTTTCCCTCCGTAAATTGGCGGGTCTCCTTACGTATTGAATTATGGTTGGTTCATCGCGGATTAGCGTGATGCGTATATGAAAAGGGCTTAACGTCATTTTTGGCTTGACCCGGGCAGAGAGTGAAGCTTTAGCGTTATTCAGGTTTTTCTAAGCATCTGGATTCTGGGCTTTCGCAAAAATGACGGCCGCTTCTACGTTCAATGCTGGTTTGTTTGATCACCTTAGCTCAAGCTCATCCCCTGATTAGGGAGAGGTTTTCACGTTAATCCGCGAAGAACCTTATGGTTTTCAGAGCCGGTTTAAAACTTTTTCCCCTATGCAAATTTATATCAACTGTCATTTTTAAAGGCTTCCAAATCCTCTATAAGTTGTTCAGTGGATTCGTAAAACCAGTTAGCGCCCAGCGAAAAATGCATAAGAATACGGTTAAGTGATTCAGGGATGTAGGGATATATTTTTTTCAGATTTGCCACACGATTATTAAAAACAATATTCAGATCATCTTTAACCAATTCTTCCAAAACCGGATGATTCTGATTCTTTAAATCCAGCAGCAGTGCATCACCTTTGCCGGCCAAAAAAATTAAAATATTGCCCAGCCCAAAAAGATCGTATCCATAAATATTTTCCCTGTGACGATAATTAAAGTCAAAATCAATCCAGCGATACGCTCCTTCATTACTGTCTACAAGAATGTGGTCGCGTCTTATATCACCATGCTTTTCGCCACTGTCGTGTAAAAATTTGATCGCCTTGACAGATTCCATAAAATTATTCAGTATACCTGGAAATTGGTCATAAAAATATGTCTTATGGTCGACTTTAATATTTTCTATATAGGTTGAAAGCGGCTTTCCGATTATATAATCAAGTACCCTGACAATATTATCCTTTTCATCAACGACCGAATGTCCTTGCATGAAATTCTTATGTCCGGACACCAGATCCAAAATTCGAGCCTCTTTTTTGGGACTTCTGAAACACTCGAATTCAATATTTCCGATATGGGCCAAAAACTTTTCATAAAAAACAAGTTTGATGATCTTTGAGTCCCCATTTTTCAAATCAACGGCTCGCTTTACCCAGAATTTAACTTCATCATCAAGGCCAAACCTCCCCTCTTTGGCATTGTTACGAATAAGATAAGGCGATCCATCAAGAACAACCACATCACCATATTCCACACGGAAAAAATCACTCGTATCGGTATGAACTCTAACAGGACGTGATTCGAAATGGCTTGGCATCCAGCGGCCGACCATTTTACGCAACTCTTTTTGTGATAATAAATCTGTCATAATTTTATACTATAATAGTCTTTCTGACAAAAATCCTCATTTTTTGAATGGCACTAATTACTTGAGTTTTGAGATCAGGAATGGGGATTGATAAGCATCATAGTTTTTTCGAAAACTCAAGTAATTATCAAACATAGCTCATTATTTAATCAAAAGCAATTATATTAGTCATTGACGTATATATAACTTTTAATATAATCTTCTTTTTACTGTTCAGCCTGTCTGAAAACCTTCCGGTTTTGTTCAAAGAAAAGGACAAAAAGGGAGACTTTTCAACAGGTTCCTAAAAAAAGCCAAATATGATCCTAAAAGAAAGGAGATTTGATGATGAACTCAAGCCGAAAGAAAATATTAGTGGCTCTTGACGGCTCAGACCAATCTTTGGATGCAGTCCGCTATCTAAAGAACGTTTTGCCTCCGGAGAATGTAAAAATGGTTTTATTCCACGTTATGCGAAAGATAAGCCAATCTTTTTGGGATATGGGGATAAATCCAATGGGCCGGGATCGAATGGCGAACATCGCGGCCTGGGAGATTGAACAGAAAAGAGCGATGGAAGATTTTATGGAACATGCATCCAATATCCTCTTTGAAGCAGGTTTTTCTCGGGAAGCTGTAAAAACCAACCTGCACGTAAGGGTGGAGGGAATTGCCAGGGATATCATTATCGAGTCCCAGGCAGGCTACGATTCCGTTATTGTAGGACGTAAAGGATTGAGCAAGATTAAAGATCTGGTTATAGGCAGTATTGCCGATAAACTTGTTCATAAACTGTCCAATATCCCTGTCTGTATAGTGGGAGGAAAACCACTGCCGGGCAAAATTCTAATAGCTATGGACACTTCGGAAGGAGCTCTTAAAGCTGTGGATCATGCTGGATTAATGTTTGGAAACGCCGACATAGAAATAACTCTTATGCATGCGATTAGGGGCATAAGCGATCTGCAGATACAGCAGGAAAGCATCCTGCAGCCCGATATGGAAGATGAACTGGTAAAAGATATAATCAGGGAGATGAATCCTGCTTTTGAAAAAGCAAAAAATCGTTTGGTAAATGCCGGATTAAACCCACAGCGCATAACCTCAAAAGTCGTTTCCGGTGTTAGCAGTCGAGCTCTCGCTATTTATGAAGAAGCAAAAAAAGAAGGTATTGGAACCATAATCATCGGCAGAAGAGGATTGTCAAAGGTGCAAGAATTTTTTATCGGCCGGGTTGGCAATAAAGTGATTCAGATGGCCAGAGAAATGGCTGTATGGGTTGTAAGTTGATCGCTTTTACAACTTTCCTGAGACCTTTTTAAGGGTGCCGAAAATACAGGCTGCTTTTGAGTTTTGTATAAAGGATACTCAGGGCCTGTTTGTAATAAAATCCAGGTAATTTCTCAATAAGTCCGGATACCTATGTGCTTCCTTCCCTTTGAAAAGGGGGGCCGAGGGGGATTTCCCCATCGTTGCCCTAACTTTTTGAGAAGTTACAAATACAGCCTCTAACCGCTGAATATCTCTTTTACCCTTGATAAAGTCATTCTTTTTTTGTAGCTGAAAAATATGGGATATATATTTGATTTTAATGATGCACGAGCTTATGAGAAGTGGTTTTATAATCCGCATAACAGGTTTGCCGCCTGCTTGGAAAGCAGGCTTATGTTAGACATGCTCAAGCCGATGTATGGAGAAACTTTACTGGATATAGGCTGCGGAGTCGGAGCAAATTTTAAACACCTTCTCAATATGGGACTGAAGGTCACCGGCATCGATCCGTCACCATACATGCTTGACATTGCGCTTAAAAATGCAGGAAATCGTGCAGAACTGTATCGTGGGTTTGCTGAAGATCTTCCTTTTGATGATAATTCGTTTAACCATGCGTGCTTTTTAACGACATTGGAATTTGTGGAAGATCCTCAAAAGGCAATTGAAGAAGCATTCAGAGTCGCAAAAGACCGGGTTTTCTTAGGCGTACTAAACAGATATGCAATCAAAGGAATCCAGCGCCGAGTAAAGGGGGTATTTACTAAATCGATTTACAACCATGCAAAATTTTTTGGTATATGGGAACTTAAACAGATGATAAGGAATCTTTTAGGTGATGTTCCAATATCATGGAGAACTGTTTGCCAACTGCCTACAGCGTCCGGAAAAATAGTGCATAAGATAGAGATGTCATCTCTGGTGCAGAAATGTCCTTTTGGAGCTTTCATAGGGATTCTGGTTTCCATTGTTCCACGATTCAGAACCAGACCTCTTGCAATTAAATATCAAGCCGAGCAGACAACCAGTATAGCTACGGGTTAGCCCGAATATTTTGCGGGCTGCCAACTTAAAAAGGGACAATACAGACGGGGCATTGCCCACCTGCGATCAGGGCGAATACAAGATTCACCCCTACACCTCTCCGGCTTTTGTTAGGGGAATAAATTTTAAATCTACCCGCTCTGACCGTTGAAATTTCAAGGTGCCCTGCCTTACGTCGGCAGCCATTTTCTGTTGTGAGAATGAAATGACAAAGACTTACCAGGCCGAAACAGCGGATAATAAATGTAATATATTCAAAGGAGTGCTGCTGTACGGCAGGATGATAAAATTTTCCCATACCGTATTTGCTCTCCCTTTTGCCCTTTCAGCAGCAGTACTTGCGCTTAGGCAGAATCCAATCACCATGACCGACATATTGTTTATCCTTGCTGCCATGATCGGAGCTCGTTGTGCGGCAATGGGTTTTAACAGGATTGCAGATTCAGAATTTGATGCAAAAAACCCCCGCACCGCAAGACGTGCAATACCAGCGGGCAAGCTTGGCAAAGGTCATACAAAACTTTTTGTTCTATTCTTTTCACTTCTTTTTATTTTTTCTTCAGCCATGCTTGGCAGTCTCTGCCTTTATTTATCAGTTCCCGTCCTTATCCTGCTATTTTTCTATTCATTCACAAAAAGATTCACCTGGATATGCCATATTTATCTTGGGTTCTCAATTTCACTCGCACCGGCGGGAACCTGGATAGCGCTGACCAACAGTTTTTCATGGCCTGTACTTCTGCTTTCCTTCTCTCTGATGACTTATATTGCAGGATTCGATATTCTTTACGCCTGTCTGGACATGGAGTTTGATAAACAGGAGGGACTTTTTTCAATACCGGTTCGGTTTGGAATAAAGAAAGCTCTTTTCATTGCTTCACTGCTACATCTTGTTTCTTTCTTCTTTTTCTTCCTGATCTATATTGTTTTTGATATGAAGCTGATATACTTAAGTTCAGTGATTATTATCGGTCTGCTTTTCATTTCTGAACATATGCTCGTTCAGCCGGACAATTTTACTAAAATAAATACAGCCTTTTTCCATCTTAACAGTATAATTTCCATTGTCTTATTTATTGGAGTACTGGCAGATGAATCGGTTTCGCGATGGATATGAACAAGAAAAAAATAGTAGTGGCAATCTGCGGTGCTTCCGGATCTATTTATGCCATAAGGCTCTTAAGAGCTCTTTTAAGTACTCCTGCCAATATATACCTGATGATTTCAATTGCAGGCCGGAAAGTACTCAAACATGAAACTGATTATAATTGCGGCTCTTTTGAATCTTTTTTAAAGAGAACCGGTATCAAATTTCATCGTCAAGCTGTCCTTAAAATATATGATCATGACGATCTTTTTGCGCCTCCTGCAAGCGGATCATTCAGACATGACGGGATGGTGATTCTGCCATGTTCTATGAAAACGCTTGGAGCGATTTCATCCGGAATAGCAGACAACCTTATCCATAGAGCTGCAGATGTATGCCTGAAAGAGAAACGCCCCTTAATTCTTCTGACCAGGGAAACCCCGTTAAATCCGATTCATTTAAAAAATATGTATAAGGCCTCTGTTTCCGGTGCTACAATTATGCCCCCTTGTCCAGGTTTTTATTTCAAGCCGGAAAGTATATTTGAGCTGGTCGATTCGATTATTGCAAGGATTCTTGACCATTTGAAGATTAATCATAACATTTCAAAAGAATGGGGGAATGACGACTTTGTATAAAAACCTGAAAATTTTTTTAAAAAAGCTGCACCAGGCCAAAGAGATTAAATACATAAAAGATCAGGTCTCCCCGTATCTTGATATAAGCAGGATTACCGATAAAGAATCGAAATTCCCCGGCGGGGGAAAAGCCCTTTTTTTTGAAGATGTAAAAGGATCGTCTTTTCCGGTTGTTACAAATATGTTTGGAAGTATGCGCAGAATCTGCATGGCTCTTGGTGTTGACAACCTGGATCGATTAGGGGAGAGAATCAGGGAATATATTGATTTTAACCCTCCAAGAAATTTAAAAGAGGCATTGAATGTTATTCCGATGGCCTTAAATCTCGCTAAATTTTTTCCTCGTCCATACCGGTTTAAATTTCCGCCATGCCAGGAAGTTGTGTATAAAAATGATGCCGTTGATCTCTCAATAATCCCTGTGCTCCATTGCTGGCCAAAGGATGCCGGTCCTTTTATAACACTTCCAATTATATTTACAAAAAGCCTTGCCACCGGAAAACGTAACGCGGGTATGTACAGAATGCAGGTATTCGACAAAAATTCAACAGGAATGCACTGGCATATCCATAAAGATGGATCACATCATTATAATGAATATTTAAAAGCTGGAAAAAAAATGCCTGTTGCCGTTGCTATCGGTGCAGATCCGGCTGTTGTCTATTCTGCAACAGCCCCGCTTCCAAGAGGGATTGATGAAATGATATTAGCTGGTTTCATCCGCAAGAAGCCGGTTAAAATGGCAAAATGTATTTCAGTGGAGATGGAGGTTCCCGCTGAAGCGGAATTTGTACTTGAAGGATATGTAGAACCAGGTGAACTCAGGCCTGAAGGTCCTTTTGGAGATCATACCGGATATTATTCATTAACCGATGATTATCCCGTATTTCATGTGACGGCAATAACACATAAAAAAGATCCGGTTTACATCGCGACCCTTGTAGGAAGGCCGCCAATGGAAGACTGCTATTTGGCAAAAGCAACCGAACGTTTGTTTCTTCCGATGCTCCAGGCGGTTATGCCTGAAATCAGCGATTACTGGTTTCCATGGGAAGGCGTTTTCCATAATATCGTTGTTGTTTCGATAAACAAGGAGTATCCCGGGCACGCTCAAAAAGTAATCAGCGGACTCTGGGGACAGGGTCAAATGAGCTTTTGCAAAGCGATACTTATTGTAGATCAGAAAATAAATCTCAAAAAGCCTGAAAACATCATAAAAGAACTGCTGGCCAAACTCGATATCTCCTCTGATATTACATTGACCAGAGGAATACTCGACGTACTCGATCACTCATCACCTTTTCCAAATTTTGGAACTAAAATCGGTATTGATATTACAACAAGGTTTAAAGATGAACCGCCAAGAGATATAAACAATTGTTTACTAATACCGCCCGGAGGAGTTGAGCTGAAAAAAATTCTGGAAAGCAGGCTGCCCGGCTTTGTCAATTGCACTTATTGGTTGAACAGGTTATCGGAAGGTGAAAAAATCTCAAACCGGATACTTACGATTTCAATCGAAAAATCAAAAAATGCCGGCATCATGGATATTACCGCCACCCTGTTTGATATAACTGATATTGAAATGTTTAATATTTTAATCCTATTTGACAAGGAAATCGATTTATCCGACAATTCCCTTATGCTTTGGAAACTTTTCAATAATGTCGATCCGGGCCGTGATATCATTATCCGCAACAGGCGGGCGGTCATTGACGCCTGCATAAAAGGACCCGAAGACGGTCATAAAAGAGAGTGGCCCGATGAACTCACTTTTGATGTGTAGAAGCAAAAAAGCGATTAAAGAGCAAAATGGGCGTTAAATAGCGGAATAATTGA
>CAZRLQ010000095.1:0-7753 GCA_964600725.1 uncultured Desulfobacterales bacterium | reverse complement strand
GGACTATACGTTGCTCAGGAATATATAGGCACTTCAGGATGATGCCCAAGTCCTGAACTATGCGGCTTATTTGTAAAAAGTTCTGTGAGGCAGGGACGGTCGGATAAGCCTGCCTGCTGCATGCAGGCAGGCATCAAACCCTGAGATAACATTATGGATGGGCAGCTACTCCGACATGAGGACAAAACTTGAGAGTAGCGGAAAGGATATATTTCCGGTTTTACTGGAACCAGCGGCTTTTATGTGAAAACGATTGGCGGTGACTATATAACAAAGCCCGGCAGGGCTTATAAGCATATAAGCTATAAAGGACATAGCCTTTATCGGCCATAACAATAATTGGCAGTCAGAAGTTATTCATGAATAAACATGCCGAGAAGTTAATGACTTGAAAACTCCCCCGCTTTTCGCTAATTTGATGGGGAGATGGAGTGAGGGGGAGAGAAGTTGCTATAAAAAGGATCATAGCGGATTATTGTGGAGATTCTGCTTATTAAGCATACATTAATTGAGCTTATGCTATGAGTTATTGAATAACTAACTCATAACTCAAAATACTAAAAAAGGAAATATTAATGTCTGATCCTGTATATATAATCGGAATAGATTTGGGTACAACAAACAGTGTAATCGCTTATACCGAAGCTGATACAACATCCGGCAAAAAACCTGATATACGTATTTTTGAAATACCTCAGCTTGCAGGAGATGGAGCGGTTGAAACACGTAAAATGCTTCCTTCCTACATATTGACGCCGGGGAAACATGATGTTTCAGAAAAAGCTCTGACTCTGCCCTGGAACGAAGAGAATCGTGTTGCAGTAGGTGAATTCGCCAGAAACCGCGGTTCAGAGATACCAGGCCGTCTGATTTCTTCCTCAAAATCATGGCTTTGCAACATAATGGTGGACAGGAACAAGCCGATTTTACCGTGGGACAGCCCTGATGATCTGGAAAAACTTTCTCCTGTTGAAGCTTCTGCGACTATCCTGCAGCATATTCGCGATGCATGGAACCATGCAATGGCCTATTCACCATCCGGGTATGATGAAAAACTGAAGATGGAAGCACAAGATATTTTTTTGACAGTGCCGGCCTCATTTGATGCAGTTGCCAAGGATCTTACTGTAAAGGCAGCCAATATGGCCGGTTTGTCAAATATTACACTTCTTGAAGAGCCTCAGGCGGCTTTTTATGCATGGATAGACTCCACAGGAGATAACTGGAGAAAACAGATAAAACAGGGAGACACTATCATTGTTTGTGATGTAGGCGGAGGAACCAGCGATTTCAGCCTTATTCGAGTTGAAGAAGAGGACGGGGAGCTTGTTCTTGAGCGAATAATGGTGGGGGATCATCTGCTTATCGGCGGAGATAATATAGATCTTGCCCTTGCTTATTCAGTTTCCAAACGGATGGCGGAAGAGGGAACTCGCCTTGATTCCTATCAAATTCGCAGTCTTTGGCATAGCTGCCGTATGGCAAAGGAAATTCTTTTGGCTGATTCCGGTCAGCAAGAATATCCTATAACAATACTTGGAAGAGGCAGCGGTCTGATAGGCGGCACGATAAAAACCAAACTGTCAAAAAACGAGATTGATCAGGTCATCTTAGATGGTTTTTTCCCTTATTGTGAAAGTACGGCGCGGCCTGCGGTAAAGCAAAAATCAGGCATAAGAGAATTAGGTCTTTCATATGAAGCAGATCCCGCCATAACCCGTCATCTGGCGCAATTCTTAAATCTCAGAAAAGATGAAGATAAGAAAATACCGACTGCTGTGCTTTTTAACGGTGGGGTCATGAAGGCTAAAGGGATAAAAAAACGGGTATTGGATGTTTTTTCTTCGTGGAGTGAGTCGAAAGATTCAGCTTTGATTCGTGAAATAGAAAATAAGGATTTTGACCTGGCTGTTGCAAGGGGTGCCGCTTATTACGGTTTAGCCAGACGTGGCGAAGGTGTCCGAATACGCAGCGGTCTCGGCAGATCATATTATTTAGGCGTTGCTGCTTCAATGCCGGCGGTTCCAGACATGCCCGCACCGCTGAAAGCCCTTTGCGTGGCTCCTTTTGGATTAGAAGAAGGCACGGATGCTACTCTCGATAACCAGGAATTTGTTTTGGTGGTGGGCGAACCTGTCAAGTTTGACTTTCTTGGATCAACGCTGCGGCACAATGATCTTATCGGTACAGTTGTTGAGGACTGGAAAGATGAGATTGAAGAGATAACGACCCTGGAAACTTCTCTGGATGGTGAATATGGCAGCGTTGTCAAAGTAACCATAGAAATAAAGGTAACTGAGACAGGTACACTTGAACTCTGGTGTGTATCAAAAGAAGACGGTCAAAGATGGAAACTTGAATTTAATGTAAGGGAGAAGGAATCCTTTGGATTATCTTGATAAACGTTTTATTGTCGGTATAGATCTTGGTACGACGAATTCCGCTGTTTCATATATAGATCTGCAGGAAGAATCTGAAAAAAAATCCCGCATAAAAATATTTAATCTGCCTCAATTAACAGGAGCGGGCGAAATTTCGAAACAGGCGGTTTTACCATCTTTTCTTTATATTCCGGGAAAATATGATATTTCAAAGGAAGCTGTTTTATATCCCTGGAATACCAGATTCAAAGGAAAGAAAAGCGGCATTAAAAATAAAAATAATAATTTTGTCGGGATATTTGCCAGAGATCATGGAGCAAAGGTTCCTGCCAGGTTAGTATCATCGGCTAAAAGCTGGCTCTGTCATTCCGGTGTGGACAGAAGGGCAAAAATTCTTCCCTGGGGAGCGGATGATGAAGTAAGCAAGGTTTCTCCGGTTCAAGCTACAGCTTCCTATTTAGACCATATTCGAAAGGTATGGAACGAAAATATAGAAAAGAATCCAGATTACGATGAGCAGAATTTTCTTGAAAATCAAATTGTTATCATAACAGTTCCAGCATCCTTTGATGAAGCCGCCCGTGACTTGACCCTGGAGTCTGCGGCAGAGGCCGGTCTGCCGAATGTTACTCTGCTGGAAGAACCCCTGGCGGCCTTTTACAGTTGGCTGATGCTTCATGAAAAAGACTGGAATAAATTTGTAAATCCAGGTGAACTTATTCTTGTCTGTGATGTCGGAGGCGGAACAACCGACTTTACCTTGATCACCTTAAGTAAAGAAGAGCAGGGCCCGCGTTTTGAACGGATTGCTGTTGGAGATCATCTTATTTTAGGTGGAGACAATATTGATCTGGCCCTGGCAAGACGTATGGAACTGCGTTTTGGCAAAAAAAAACCGGCCTTAACCGGTGACAGGTGGAAGGCCCTTTGCCATCAGTGCAGGCAGGCCAAAGAAATTATACTTGACAATTTAGCGGAATCTAAAAGAATAACTTTAATGGGAGATGGAACAAAGGTTATCGCTGAGACACTCTCTGCCGAGCTTGAACGTAAAGATGTGGAAGAGACAGTGGTTGACGGTTTTTTTCCGTTAGTGAATCAGAAAATCTCAAAGAGAGTGATTGTCAAAAAAGGAATCACCGAGTTTGGACTTCCGTACGAACAGGAACCAGCCATAACACGTCATCTCGGATGTTTTTTGGAAAAGCATAAGGATGATGTAAAACGTGTATTAAAAAGAGAGAATTATGCACCTGAACTGATTTTATTTAACGGAGGTTCATTAAAACCGGTACTTATCAAAGAAAGGATTAGAAGCGCTATACGGTACTGGTTTAAGAAAGAAGAGACCAGCGGCCTTCCCAGAGAGCTTGAAAATCCGACTCCGGATCTTGCAGTTGCATTGGGCGCCTCTTATTACGGACTTGTCAAGATTGGAAGAGGGGTTAAGGTTGGCAGTGGCAGTGCAAGAGCCTATTATATTGGAATTGGCGGCAAAAAAGACGGGGCGCAGGGAAAAGAGAAAAAAAATGCAATATGTATTGTGGAACGGGGCACTGACGAAGGAACAAATATTGAGCTCAAAGACAAAAAATTCGGTGTTCTTGCCAACGAGCCGGTTACCTTTGATATTTACAGTTCCAGCTACCGCTCCGGTGACAGATGCGGAGATATTATATCAATAGACAATACATTGACATCCCTTCCTCCTATTCAGACCATTGTTCAGTTCGGCAAAAAAGGGGTAAGAACCAAAATACCTGTCTGTATTGAAGCAAATTATACTGAAATGGGCACTCTTGACCTCTGGTGCATCTCTATGGTGAGCAGTCACCGCTGGCAGCTTAAGTTTCAACTGCGGACTCTTTCTGCTGCTGTAAAAGTTCTGGATGAAGAAATTTTTGAAGCCTCAATGGTGGAAAAAACTGAGGAAAAACTGAACCGGACATTTTCAAACAGAAAAGCCGTCAAGTGCCTTGAGACTTTGGTTAAGGATATTTCTAAAATTGTTGCCAGGCCCAGGGACAAATGGCCTCTTGGATTTATCCGCACTCTTGCAGATGACCTTTTAAAACTGATATCTGTCAGAAACTTCAGCCAAATGCATGAGACCAGATGGTATAATTTAATGGGATTCTGTTTAAGACCTGGATTTGGAGACGGTTTTGATGAGCATCGGATGAAAGAACTCTGGAAGATTTATAAACACGGGCCTGTCAATAAAAAGAATGCGCAGGTTCATTCTGAATGGTGGATCATGTGGAGAAGGATCGCCGGTGGGCTTAAACCAGGACAGCAAAGGCAATTTGTCCAGGATCTGGGCTATCTTCTCATGCCTAAGAAGGAAACCGGGAAAAAAATAAAATTATCTCCTCAGCAGCGGCTGGAAATCTGGATGGCTGTTGCAAATCTGGAAAGGCTTTATGTTAAAGACAAAATTAAATTAGGACGACAGATCCTTTCAGAAATTAAACCCCAAAGAAGCAAACACCAGGATTTCTGGTCACTTTCAAGGATTGGTGCAAGGGAGCTTTTATACGGCTCTGCAGACAGGGTGATACCTCCGGATGAAGTATCCGGATGGATTGAAACCCTTTTATCTCAAAACTGGCAAAATCCAAAACCGGTCGGATTTGCCATTTTGCAGCTTGCACGAAAGACCGGTGATTTTACAAGGGATATAGATTCTTTAATGATAGAGAGAATTATTGACTGGCTGTCACAATACGAATTTTTTCTCCCCGATTTGAAATTCCTGAAGGAAGTTATCCCAATGAACAAGCAGGAAGAAAACCAAATTTTCGGTGAATCCCTCCCCGCTGGAATCATACTCCATTAAATCAAGGATAAGATCATGAATTCACTGGTTTTGGCTGGAGTTATGCTGACGGGATATTTTGTGGCCTACCATACTTATGGAAAATTTTTAGCAAGAAAGATTTTTAAAATAGATCCGGATGCTCTCTGTCCGAGCAGCGCACTTCAAGATAATCACGATTATGTTCCAACCGATAAGCATATTCTTTTCGGTCATCATTTTACCTCGATTTCGGGACTTGGCCCGATTGTAGGGCCGGCAATAGCTGTTATCTGGGGCTGGGTTCCCGCCGTTATCTGGCTTTTCTTCGGATCGATATTTATGGGGGCTGTTCATGATTTCGGTGCCCTGGTAGTCTCCCTGAGAGCAAGCGGCAGATCGATTGGTGATTTGGCTGCCGATATTGTCAATAAAAGAGTTCGAACTCTCTTTTTATTAATAATTTTTTTTGAACTCTGGCTGGTAATTGCTGTTTTTGCAATGATTATAGCCATTCTTTTCACCATCTATCCAATTGCTGTTTTCCCTGTTTGGTCTGAAATTCCCATAGCACTTTACGTTGGTTATTTGATTAATAAAAAGGGGAAGGATTTTTTCCGGCCAAGTATTTTTGCAGTAATTGTCATGTATATCACAGTTGTAATAGGAGCCTATTTTCCGATAGACCTTTCACTTGTTTTTGGAATCAGCCCCCAGTCGGCTTTGATTACCTGGATTATTCTTGTTCTTGTTTTTGGAGCCTGGATGGCGTCAATCCTTCCGGTTCAAACACTGCTCCAGCCCAGAGACTTTATTAATTCTCATCAGCTTATGATCGCCATGCTTTTGCTGATTCTTGGAACTATCGTCGCCCATCCGACAATTGTTGCACCTGCCGTTAATCTCTCCGCCACAGGAGCACCGTCTGTTTGGCCTTTTATTTTTGTGGTGGTTGCCTGCGGAGCGATTTCCGGTTTTCACAGCCTGGTCAGTTCAGGAACTTCTTCAAAACAGTGCGACAGTGAATCGAGTTCTCTATTTATCGGCTATGGGAGTATGCTTATGGAATCATCGCTCTCAACACTTGTCATTGTATCTGTTGCCGCCGGAATTGGACTGGGATTGACCGACAAAGGAGGCGAAATTCTAACCGGTATTGCGGCCTTTAATCACCATTATGCTAACTGGGATGCCGCTGCAGGATTAGGTTCTAAATTAGGAGCCTTTATCCATGGATCGGCAAACATGATTGAGTCTCTTGGGCTTCCAGCCAAAATCGCACTTGCCGTCATGTCTGTTTTTATTGTTTCCTTTGCCAACACCACAGTCGATACAGCCACCAGGATCCAGGCCTATGTTATTATGGAATTGTCACATGCTTATAACTTCAAGCTGACTAAAAAACGACAGACGGCAACTCTGGTCACTGTTATCACCGCTTTTATCCTGGCATTTTACGATGGCAGCGGGAAAGGGGCTTTGAAATTATGGCCCCTGTTCGGATCGATCAACCAGCTTCTTGCAGGTATGGCTCTGCTGGTGATTACCATCTATCTGGCACGCCGCAGGTCTGGTGCCTTTTACACAGCCATTCCCATGGTTTTCATGATTATTATGACCTCATGGGCGATGGTGCTTAATATCATAAAATTTTATAGCGGTTCCGAATGGCTCCTTTTCATCATCGGTCTTTCTGTATTTATTCTTCAGCTCTGGATGATTATCGAAGGTATCGCGGTCTTAAGAAATTTTCATGGCAAGTGACTTCAGACCTTGTATATATGAGTTTTGAGTTGTGAGTGGTGAGTTAGGAATTCAATGCAGAAGATCGGAGAGTTGGAGGAGCAGACCTGCGGCAGGCGGACCTGTCTGCTGCAGGTAGGTAAAAGTGCAAACCTAATTTGAAGGATGCCAAAAATGCTGCCGGAAAATTTCGAATTAATTTTGCTTAAGTTTATGCAAAAAAATATTAATATGGTACTTAACTCATAATTCAACCCCACAACTCACCAAGAGGTTTACAATGTTTACCGGTATAGGATATGATGTTCATCGGCTGGTCAGTGGACAAAGGCTTGTCCTGGGAGGTGTGATCATTCCTTTTGAAAAAGGTTTGCTTGGTCATTCAGATGCGGATGTACTTGTTCATGCAATATGCGACGCGCTTTTAGGATCAGCCGGTCTTGGTGATATCGGGCAGCATTTTCCGGATACAGACCCGGAATTCAAAGATGTCTCCAGCTTAAACCTTCTTTCAAGAATCAATGAAATGATCAAAGGCAAAGGTTTTGTAATAAAAAATATCGACTCAACTATAATAGCTGAAGCTCCAAAACTTTCCCCCTCTAAAAAAATGATGCAAGAAAATATCGCCAAAGCAGTCGATCTGGAACCGGACAGGGTAAATGTTAAAGCCACTACTACAGAAGGACTTGGAATGTTTGGAAGGGGTGAAGGTATCGGGGCCATGAGTATTGTACTTATCGATTACAGCTGAACAGTGTCCACCCATAAACGAGGATTTTTGTTCAAAATCAAGGCCTGCTGAAAAAATAACCGCAGGAATACATTAAGT
>CAZRLQ010000094.1:5793-7870 GCA_964600725.1 uncultured Desulfobacterales bacterium | reverse complement strand
TTACCATCAGTAAGAAATATCTTTCCCGGAATACTCCGGTTCAGGTCAAAGCCGATATGAACTTCAGCCTTTTTGGAGCCTTTCCTGCAGTCAGACCGGATCATTGAGAGCACTGCGTCAATTAGTGAGCCATCAAAGGCAATAAGCTCACCGGAGTCAGCATATCGTCCGGACAGTATATTGGATGCTTCAATGCCGGGTTTTTGAAATACAAAATTCAGATGCTCAAGCCCCCTGTTATTGATGGCTTCAAAAAAACTGCTTTTCCCGATACCATCTTTCGGTGCAATGTTTTTACGGGCAAAATCATCTTCTTTAAGGACCTGAATAAGATGACGGCCCGGGACATGCTTTTCAGGGTGAAAAAAAATCAGTGCTTTCAGTTCATCTCCGAAAGTCATTTTCAACGGCCTGTCACCTCGGGATTCAAGCATTGGTGTATCCGGAAGTATTTTTACAAGCGGCTGGCATAATTGATAAAATGTCGGTACAGTTCAAATGATCGCGGCATATTTATAACCCTTTGCAATTATAGTTAATAACACAAAAGATTACAAAATTTTTCCTTATTTGCCAGGCAAAAATTCATTTTTTGCACATTCTCTAATGTATGCAAAAAACTAACCGGACATTATTATAATAATATCAATTGATTTGAGGAAAAGAAACTAAAAAATTTTCTTATTTAAATATAAAAATGTATAAAATGTCAAGGAAAAACAATGTACATGTACAAGGAGAAATATATTATGAATCATGACTCATCTATTTCCCCCAAAGAATCATTGCAGAAACTTTTGTCGGGCAATCTTATGTTTCAAAAGCAGCAGACTTCACACCACACTAAGATCGGCAATAGTTACCGGGAAAAACTTGTCGGCGGTCAAACCCCCTATGCTATTATTCTCACCTGTTCGGACTCACGCACACCTCCTGAACATATCTTTAATGCAGGACTTGGAGAACTTTTCGTTTGCCGAAACGCAGGGAACCTGGTAGACGAACTTATACTGGGTTCCATAGAGTATGCGGCAGTACATACAGGCTGCCCCCTTGTTTGCGTCTTGGGGCATAATAATTGCGGCGCAATGAGTGCGGCTGTATCTGTGGCTAAAAATCTTGATTTGTACGAGTCACCCTCCATAGACCATATTATTCGGCGAGCTCTTCCCGCTGTTTTTGCAACTATGGAGGAACAAGCGGACGATAAGGCGTGGACGGACGCTGCGGCAAAAAAAAATATCTTCAACCAGTGCCGTAATATAATAAACGGCAGCAAATTGCTGAGGGAAAGAATCGCTAATAAAGAATTTGGTGTGGCAGGAGCATGGTATGATCTTGGTACCGGGAAGGTTAAGCTTCTTTATGAGAACAGATGATCCTTAAAAACGTGTGTGATTAATGGCTTCTGATAAAGGTTTGTTTAAAAACCTCTCCTTCTGTCCAATTTTCGGTGTTATTCAAAAATCTTAACCCTCAAAACATTTAAGTATATTTCTGCGATTGAGCGAAATGTTGCGGCTCTATATTTTTCTCTTTTTTGTGAAAATTATGCGGGTTGTGCGTAACAATAAACTATGTTATTTTGCAAAATATGAGACAATATGTAATAGATGAATTAAGACCGGTTGATTATGAAAAGATAAAGAATTATCTAAATAAAAATACCCTTGCTTCCGGTCTGGATGGGCTTTATTGGATTGCGCTGGACAATGAAATTTTAACAGCAATCCAATCTTCGCACGTCGATTGCCAGCCTTTTTATTTTGCAATTGACCTTACGCCTAATCTTGTTGCATGCGAACTTCTGGTGCGTACCAGAAGCAAGATAAGATGCGACTGTATAAGTTATGCCAGCGAACTGCAACGCAACTGGATAATACGATACATTGATTCTATTTTTGATCAACTTGAAATAAAAACATAGCTGAAAGCGACCGGCATTTTCTGCAACCTGCGCCTCTATGAGGCTGTCCTAAAATGAAAAATTTTTTACAAGGTCAGGGAGCGAATATTTTAACCGCTTTGAATACACCCACGTATTTTGAGGATTAAAATCTGAGCCTGACCTGTCTGC
>CAZRLQ010000094.1:0-5693 GCA_964600725.1 uncultured Desulfobacterales bacterium | reverse complement strand
CCTGTCTGCCGACAGGCAGGCGCAGAGATTGCGGAAAATAGCCATTTTAAGACAGCCTCCTGATTTTACAATTGAAGTGACACTATTTACTTATTTGAACATAAGATTTGAGACCCTTGCAAAACATTTCATATTGTTCAGTCTCTGCGACAGGCTCAAATTTTGCGTGCAGTGAGCTTAAGCGGTATCCTTGAAATATAAAAAAAATATTTCTTCGGTTTTACTTTTTACCTTATTTGAACGTAAACGAAATTAACATTTTCAAAGGTTTCAAGGTGATATTGTTGATATGTTGAAAATTATTCCGTTGGGCGGGCTTGGAGAAATCGGCCTTAATATGATGGTTTTTGAATCCGAAGAGAGTCTTTTTGTCATAGATGCCGGTTTGATGTTCCCTGAAAACTATATGTTGGGTGTCGATATTGTAATACCCGATATGTATTATATAAAAGAAAACAGATCTAAGCTGTCGGGTATTGTTTTGACCCACGCCCATGAAGATCATATAGGCGCTTTACCCTACCTTCTAAAAGAAATAAATGCACCGGTTTTCGGAACTCCTTTTACCTTGGGAATGGTGCGGCAAAAACTGGAAGAACATGGTCTGCTTTCATCTACCGTGATGCATGAAATTTTTCCTAAAAGAAAACTCAGCTTAGGAGATTTTGAACTCGATTTTATACGTGTAAATCACAGCGTTGTTGATGGTGTTGGTATTGCAATAAAAACTCCCGTTGGTCTTGTTGTTCACACCGGAGATTTTAAAATCAATTATACCTCTATTAATGGTATGATGACAGATATCAACAGGTTTGCCTTGTGCGGAGAGCAGGGAGTTCTGGCTTTGTTGTCAGATTCTACGAATGTGGAAAAGGAAGGATATACTATTTCCGACGAAAAAGTCGGTGAAACACTCGAAAAAATCAGTCTGGACAGCAAAGGCCGTTTAATCGTTGCTCTTTTTGCCTCAAGTATAAGCCGCGTACAGCAGGTTGTCGACATTGCAAAGGCAAGGGGGCGTAAAGTTGTTTTTAATGGTAGAAGCATCGAAACGAGTGTTAATTTAGCAAAAGATCTCAAATACCTGTCTGTTGATGAGAACATGGAGATAAAAGTTGACCAGATCAACAACTTTTCTGACAAGGAAATAGTCATTATAACCACCGGCAGCCAGGGAGAGCCTATGTCTTCTCTTGCCCGTATGGCCTCAGGCATGCATAAGCAGATAAAGATCAAAAAGGGAGATACCATTATACTCTCCTCAAAGTTCATTCCCGGAAATGAGAGGGCAATTGCCGGAATTATTAATGCTCTTTACAAAAAGGGAGCAAACGTTATTTACGAAAAAATTTCGGAAATTCATGTGTCAGGGCACGCTTTTCAGGAAGAATTGAAGGTAATGATCGGCCTGACAAAACCAAAATATTTTATCCCGATTCATGGAGAATATCGACATTTAGTCCTTCATGGGAAATTAGCTGAAACAGTCGGAATTCCACGGAAAAGGATTCTTATAGCCGAAGATGGGCAGGTTATTGAATTTGATAAAGATGGCGGAAGGATTCAAGAAAACGTTTATACTGGGCGTGTGCTTATAGATGGCAAGGGTATTGGCGATGTGGGTAAAAGTGTACTAAAGGAAAGACGGATCTTGTCGGAAGACGGTTTTGTTGTGGTTAATATGGCCATTGATGAAGAAACGGGAATTGTTATATATGGACCTGAAATTGTTTCCAAAGGATTTGTTTTTGAGACCGAGACAGGGCATATCTTAGAAGATGCAAAGTGTGTTGTTTTAGAGATTATGGACGATATTGGTCCTGAAATTCCAGGGAGGGTTGAAAATATCAGGTCAATGATACAAACAGCTTTAAGGCAGTATTTCAAATTTACGATAAAACGCCGTCCTGTAATTCTCCCCTTTATTTTAGAAGTTTAATTAGAGCTTGTATAAATAAGTCTGTTAACTTATGAGAATTTTCGTTCAAAGTCAAGGCATGCGAAAAAAATAACCGGAGAAATATAGTTGATATTCGCAAGGATTATTTTTTTCGTATAACTCGATGTTCAGGTTTTTTGAATTATTCAAAAATCATCTTTATATAACCTATTGATTTTATTAGCCTGATGTATTTGAAAGAGCTTTTTTGTATTCTAATAAATTCAGTAACTTATAAAAAACTTGATCATCGAGTATAACGCAGAGATCGGGCGAAAAGGCCATAAATCAACAGATTCATAAATTTTATTTCCAGCATAGCCCCTCCGTCCATTTTGTTAAAATTCCTTTTAACATAAGCTTTAGATATGCGTAGAGAAATTATCGGAATCCTTCTTATTTTTTTAGTTATATTTACACTGATCAGCCTTTTATCATACAGCCCTTCTGATCCTTCCTTTAATAATGCCAAAGCCGCAGGCAGTATCTGCAATTGGTTCGGTCTGATCGGATCCTATCTGGCCGGTCTTCTTTTAGGTTTGTTTGGTCTTGGATCGTTTTGGATTCCGGTTTTGCTTTTTCTTTCAGGGTTCTATTTCTTTTCCAATTATTCTAATAAGTCGATTATGAGAATCATAACAGGCGGAATTCTTCTTGTCATATCCACGGGAAGTCTTTTGTCATTAAAACAATATCATTATTGTATTTTTGGAAGCAAATTTTCTTCAGGTGGAGTTTTATGTATTCCATTAAAATCATTCCTTGTAAAGTACTCAAACTCTACAGGCTGCTTTGTTATCCTCTTAGTCACTTGGATAGTCGGTTTTATGTTAGCCACCGATTTTTCCATGATAGCTTTCATTAAACGAGGTTTAAAAGAGGTTGTTTCCTTTGCAGATTGGATGAAAAAAATATTTGCTAAACAAAAAAAACAGAAAGGAAAAAGCAAGACAGGGTCAAAAGAAAAGAGCAAGCCTAAAATTGCTGCTAAAGAGGAAATAAAAATTAAAACGGCCGATTTTAAGGTGGTTAAAAAAGCCAATCTTTCTAATCAGACTCCCGTTCATTTCACTGATCAGACCACTGTCCCTGATAAGAAGGTATTTGATTATAGGCTCAATGAAACAGGGTTTCAACTTCCTTCCGTAAATTTTCTGGATAATCCCGAAACAAGACATAGTTCTGTAGATTATGAAAGTTTAAAAACTCATTCGCAACTGCTTGAAAAGAAACTTGAAGATTTTAATGTCAGAGGCAAAGTCGTAGCTGTAACACCAGGTCCTGTCATCACAACTTTTGAGTATGAACCTGCTCCAGGGGTAAAAATAAATAAAATTGTTAACCTTTCAGATGACCTTGCCCTGGCTCTTCGTGCATTAAGTATCCGGATTATTGCCCCTATTCCTGGTAAGTCCGTGATTGGAATTGAAATTCCGAATGCAGTAAGAGAAATGGTACGGTTTAAAGAACTAATTGTATCTGATGCCTTTGAAAAATCAAAATCTTTACTGTCACTTTGTCTTGGGAAAGATATCGTTGGTAATCCTGTGGTAGCCAATCTGGCCAAAATGCCTCATTTATTGATTGCCGGTGCAACCGGATCAGGGAAAAGCGTGGCTTTGAATGCAATAATTTGCAGCTTGCTTTACAAGTCGATTCCCGATGAAATAAAATTAATTATGGTTGATCCCAAAAGAATAGAATTTTCAAACTACGATGGAATCCCTCACCTTATTACACCGGTAGTGACCGATGTAAAAAAAGCAACGAATGCACTTTACTGGGCAGTACGTGAAATGGAGAGAAGATATGAACTGCTTTCGGAAAAGAAAGCAAAAAACATAGGCCAGTACAACCAGAAGATTGAAAGAGCAGGGATTGAATCTAAAGAGGATGCTTCAGATAAACTTCCTTTTATTGTTATCATTATTGACGAATTAGCTGATCTTATGATGGTGGCTTCACGGGACGTGGAGGTTGCCTTGACTCGTCTTGCTCAAATGGCGAGAGCTGCCGGTATTCATTTGATCCTTGCCACACAGAGACCGTCGGTGGATGTACTGACAGGAATTATCAAAGCAAACTTTCCCACAAGAATAAGTTTTCAGGTTTCATCCAAAACAGATTCCAGAACGATAATCGATACAAATGGTGCTGAAACTCTTCTTGGAAACGGTGATATGCTTTTTCTTCCCCCTGGAGTCTCAAGACTTCAGCGTATTCAAGGAGCATACATTTCAGAAACAGAGCTTACAAGAATAATTGACTTTTTGAAAGAACAGAAAAAACCTGAATATATTGAAGAGATAATTGAACAACCTTCAGATCAAGGGTCCCCGCCGGATAAAGAGGACTATGATGAAAAATATGACGAGGCCGTCGCTCTGGTTACAAAGACGAGACAGGCATCAATATCTATGATTCAACGTCATTTGAGAATCGGATACAATAGAGCTGCCCGTATTGTCGAAGTAATGGAAAAAGATGGTGTCGTCGGGCCTTCGGACGGGGTTAAACCAAGGGAGGTGCTTGTGCCAGGATATGATTAAATAACGCGCTGCCGCGTCATGCTTAGCCCGACTTTCGCAGTGCAGTGTCTATAAGATAGCTATCTATTTGATATTATAGAAAAATAAAGCCGTTAAAACAAGACAAAATTATAGTGTCTGTAAAAGCTGTAAGTTCTCGATATTCTTTCATATACATAGTGTCAGCAATCTCAAGCCGCGAAAGCCTGCTTAGAATGTAGCAGCATCCTATATCGTATATCGTTTTAATCCAAACTCTAATGCGGAAAGGAGCGAAATCATATATTTTGTCAGACGGTTGATGTGCAACGCTGCAATAGTAAGCAGAATTGAGATCCTTAAACGCATTAAGTAATATATTACTTAAAAATAGGCAGTATATTTCAATTTAACAGAAGAAAAGGTATCCAGTGTGTTTTAATTCAATATTAAATTTCATTAAGACGTTGTAACTATAAGATTTTAAGCGATCGGCTTGTTTTTGACAATTGGCATATATATTGCAAAATTTTAGACATAGGGCTTATGTAGCTTGCGTTGGTTTATTGAAAGCAAGCCACCTATGCTCTGCAGATGGAAAAATAGAGTTTTGTGAAAAATTCAGATTAACCTTCATGTTTCATCAGTATATATGGGACAAGATCGTTATTAAAATGAAAACAATTGATAATCGCTTAAAACTTGTTGAACGACGCTCTGGAATTGATCGCCGCAAAGGAAAATATCCGGTATTCAGCAAATATTGGTTCACCGGCAGGCGTTCAACTCCAAGAAGGATAGAAGATAGACAGAAATCTTATAGAATTGATCTTTATAATTCAAAAGTATTTGGAATAACTCTGCTTATAATGTTGCTCAGCGCATTGGATGCATTTTTTACTCTTTATCTGATCAGCAACGGAGCAACCGAGCTGAATCCTGTAATGGCTTATTTTCTGAGCTTTGGTCATGTTGAATTTTTTTTGTTCAAATATTTTCTGACTTTCGCATCAGTAATGATGGTTTTAATAAATAAAGACATTTATCTCTCTAAAACCAGAATCAGGGCAAAAATATTCCTTTTTTTATTTTTAATTCCTTTTGCTTTAGTTGTTAAATGGGAATTGTTTCTCATCTTTTATGTTCTTTAACCCGGCTTTTGTATTTAAGAAAACATGTTAATATTCAATAGGTTATGGTTGTAGATGCTGCCATTCTTCAACTTTTTGTTTAGTCTGAGTTTTTCT
>CAZRLQ010000093.1:0-7909 GCA_964600725.1 uncultured Desulfobacterales bacterium | reverse complement strand
TAATTAGGGGACGCTCTCCATTAGTTAAACTCAAAAGGGCATATCATTGATGCCGAATATTGCCATAAGCATCGATATAACAATAAAGCCGACTACAACACCCATGACGAGAATCATAACCGGTTCAAGTAAGCTGATAAATCTTTTTACCGTGTTTTTGACAATCTTTTCATAATTATCCGCCACTCTCAGCAGCATTTCATCGAGCCGTCCAGTCTCCTCACCAACCGTAATCATCTGTATAGCAAGAGAAGGAAAAAATCCGGCATCTCCTAATGGTTTTGATAATTTCTCGCCTTCTTTAACGCTTTCATAAATCTTTACCATTGATTCGGCAACAACACGGTTTACGATGATATCCTTAACGAGTTTAAGTGCCTGAAGAATAGGAACACCACTTTTCATGAGAGTACCCATTGTTCTTGCAAAGCGGGCTGTTTCAATTTTTTGTGTCAGTTTTCCAACAATCGGCATGCTTATTTTATGTGTGTCAAGCTTTAATCGTCCTGAAGGCGTTCTTTGATAGCGCACAAAAAGAACATATAAAAATACCAGCGCAGCTGTAATAAGCCACCAGTAATTTTTCAATATACCGCTTAATCCAAGCAAAAACCGGGTGGAAAGCGGTATGGTCTGCCCCATATCGGAAAATATAATGGAAAACTTGGGAATGACAAATGTCAGCAGGATAATGATCGATATTCCGCCTACAAAGAGAAGAAAAACAGGATAGACCAGCGATGATTTTATATAGTCTTTTAGTTCCTGAGAGTTTTCCAGAAAGACCGCCAGCCTTACCAGGACAGCTTCAAGAACACCTCCGGCCTCACCTGCTCTCACCATGTTTACATAAAAACCGGGAAATATCCGCGGGTACCTGGCAAGTGCATCAGGGAGATAGCTGCCTCCCTGGACGGACTTCAAAATATCTTTTATCACCTCTTTGAATCTAATCTTTTCAGTCACATCTATCAGAATAGACAAAGCTCTGTCCAATGGGAGACCGGATTCCAGAAGGGTTGAAAGATCCTTGGTAAATAGCATGACATCTTTTGTGGAAATTCCAATGAAAATCGACGATATTTTTTCACCCAGATTGATCTCTAAAATATTTCCATCTTCACTTCTGCCTGGACTGATTTTTATGGGAATAAGCTCCTTTTCCTGGAGCATGGCCGCAACCCCGTCTTTATCTGCGGCCTCAAGGAGCCCTTTTACGATTTCACCATCTCGATTTGCTGCTTTATACTTAAAAATCTGCATATCAATTCTCTAAAGTAACCTTTAATACTTCCTGGATGGTGGTCACGCCATCTTTGACCTTTTGCCAGCCATCCTGTCTCAAGGTCATCATTCCTTTTTCCATGGCTGTTTTTTTTATTCTTTCCGTACTCGATCTCGCTATGATCTCTTTTCTGATATCTTCATCTACATGAAGATATTCAAAAATTGCCAGCCTGCCCCTGAATCCGGTATAACGGCATTTTTCACAGCCCTGGCCACCAAAAAACCGGACATTTTTCATCTCACCATTGTTTGAATTCATTGACTTTAAAAGTTTTTTATCAGGTTTAACCTCCTGTTTGCAATACGGACAGATAACTCTCACCAGCCGCTGGGCCAAAATACCAAGCAGAGTCGAGCTGAGAAGAAAGTTTTCCACTTCCATATCTAAAAGTCTGGTAATAGCGCCTGCTGCATCATTGGTATGCAGAGTGCTGAAAAGCAGATGCCCTGTAAGGGCCGATTGAATCGCGATCTCTGCGGTCTCTTTATCCCTGATCTCTCCGACAAGAATAATATCAGGATCCTGGCGGACAATGGCTCTAAGGCCTCCTGCAAAAGTTAAGCCGATTTTGGGGTTGACCTGTATCTGGTTAATACCGCGCAATTGATATTCCACAGGATCTTCAAGAGTGATTATTTTGTTTTCACTGGAATTTATCTTGGCAAGGGTTGTATACAGCGTCGATGTCTTTCCGCTTCCTGTCGGGCCTGTTACGAGTATCATACCGTAAGGCTGGGAAATCAGTTCAATATACCGGGATAATATATTTTCTGGAAAACCTAATTTACGTAAATCAAGGATAAGCGTATCCCTGTCCAATATTCTCATCACAAGGCTTTCACCGTAAAGTGTTGGAATCGTGGAAACACGAAAATCGATCTCTTTTTTTTCTATTTTTAATTTGATTCGCCCATCCTGTGGAAGACGCCTTTCCGCAATATCGAGTTTAGCCATAATTTTAACCCTTGAAATAATCGCGGCCTGAAGACGGAAAGGAGGCGATTCAGCATCATGAAGCACCCCGTCTATTCTGTACCTAACCTTGAATTCATTCTCAAAGGGTTCAAAATGAATATCACTGGCCTTCAGCTCTACGGCATTTAGAATCAGCCTGTTAACCAGGCGGATTATAGGGGCTTCAGATGCAAGATCTCTTAAATGGTCAATATCATCGTCAACTTCAGATGATATGTCGTAAACACCCTTGTCAGCCGCCTCAATGATAGTATCGATCGACTGGCTTGCCGCACCATACAATCTTTCTATGGCATTTAAGATCTCTTCTCTTTCCCCTTTGCAGATTTCGATGTTCGTCCCAAGGGCAAGCTTTAAAGCATCGATAGTATAATAATCATCAGGCTCGGCCATGGCGATCTTGATGTTATTTTCAACCATTTCCAAAGGAACGAACAGAGACTGCTTCATAAACTTTACAGACAAGTTATCGATAAGCACGGGTTCTTTTGGATAATCGTTATAAGATATTTGAGTCACGGCAGTGTCTGATAAAGGCATCGGCATAGAGGCCTCCTGGAAATGCAAACAGTATGGATATCGCTTTCTCTTCGAGATCAACCATTTTTCGGGATTGTCGCATTCACCGTATCTTATAAGCTGACAGGCACTTGCGGCAGATTATTACATATGCACGCGGCCTGCTTCAATTTTCGGCAAATACGAAAATTGCAGGATTCAGGCGCCGGATATTAAAAAAACTTCCATCCATGTTGATTAAAAAATTTAAAAGCAGATACGGCAAAATATCTTATATGCATCCATCCCTTTCTGGATGCTCCGCCTCCCATATGAACGATTTTCATTGAAGGCAGATATGCTATTGCAGTTAAGCGCCCAAATTTAAGGGATAAATCAAAATCTTCGAAATACATGAAATATTTATCTGAAAAACCGCCTGCTTTCAAAAAAGAAGAACGACGAACAAGCATAAAACAGCCACTTGCGATTTCTACATCAAATACCGGCTTATTATTTATAACATCACGCATTTCATGGCGACTTAATCTTTCATAAAAGAGGTTCTGGAGCCGCGGTGGGCAAAATCCCCTCAATGCAAGATCAAGAACCGTTGGATACCGCTTGCATAGATACTGCATGTTTTCTGCTGTATCGAAAACCGATGGAACGACCATGCCGATTTGCGGATATCTGCAAAGAAAACGGATCCCCTCATATAGAGCCTCTTTCTCCATTATTACATCGGGATTTAATACAAGATGAAAATCTTCGATATGCCGATTTACACCTAAATTGTGACCACGGCCATAGCCGATGTTCCCATGGCCGGAGAGCAAAACAACCTTACTGAATTCAGTCTGCCCGGAAAAAATTGACAATACCCTTTCAAGAGATTTCTTCCATGATCTGCCAGGCCCGTTATCTATTAGGATCAAAACCAGCCGGCATATGATTTTATTGCTTTTAGCATAAACTGCCGACTTTGCCAAAGACTCGAGAGAATGCTTGAGAATTTCAATATCCGGTTCGTATGTAACCACCGAAATCGAAAGTTTTGGTAATCTGCGGCAGCTTTTCATGAATCTCCTGGCTTATCCTGTCATATACGTATGCCGGATATATCGGCTGCCTTAGTAATATAGACTGGATTGATCATTTTGCAAAGGTCTCCATCCATCATACATTCATACATTATACTGCCGGTTGATCCATTTCCGGTAGCTGCCGTCCATAATGCTTCGCCACCATGGTTCATTATCCAGATACCAGCGTATGGTATGACGAATGCCTGTTTCAAAACTCTCTTTAGGTTTAAAATTAAGTTTGACTTCCGACTTCTTTGTATCAATAGCATAGCGCCGGTCATGTCCCTGCCTGTCCTTTACAAAAGTAATCAGGGAAGCGGCTGGACGATTTAGACTAAATGGAGCATTGGGAAAGCGAACCCCTAATGCTGCATCTTCAGCAAATGTTTCATCCAGCAGCCTGCATATCATTTTTACAACATCTATATTTTTTTGTTCGTTATTGCCGCCAATATTGTAAGTTTCACCGATCTTTCCACTGGTAACTACTTGATCAACTGCCCGGCAGTGATCCTTTACATAAAGCCAGTCCCGTATATTCAGTCCATCTCCATAAACAGGAAGGCTGTCTCCTGCCAATGCCCTTGTCAGCATGAACGGAATAAGTTTTTCCGGAAACTGGTACGGACCGTAATTATTGGAACAATTGCTCATTGTAACGCACAGGCCGTAGGTATGATGGTATGCCCGCACAAGATGATCCGAGGCCGCTTTACTGGCAGCATAAGGTGAATTTGGAGCATAAGGGCTCTCTTCGGTGAAGGGGGGGGCATCCGGCTGAAGTGATCCGTAAACCTCATCGGTAGATATATGATGAAACCTGTGTGGGTGCAAGCCGTCTGAAACCCCATCTATCCACACAGCCTTTGCAGCCTTCAAAAGAGAATGGGTTCCGATTATATTTGTTTTGATAAAAGTATCAGGGCCATGAATAGACCGGTCAACATGGGACTCGGCAGCAAAATGGACGATGGTGTCGAGCTTTTGCTTTCGCAGCAGATGCTCCACCAGATCTTGATCGAGGATATCACCTTTTATAAACCGGAGACGGGGATTATCTTCGACCAGAGCAAGGTTTGCCCTGTTGCCGGCATAAGTCAACGAATCAAGGACGACTACCATATCTTCAAGATGATGATCGAGCCAGTAATGTACAAAATTTGAACCGATAAAACCTGCGCCGCCTGTTATCAATAATCTGCTCATAATGAAATTCCTTCAGAGGCTGTTTGAAAAATAGGATCGGTTTCCAAACAGCCTCTTAAGTTCCCGAAGCATATTTCGAAGATTCACACGCCAGTGCAAAGCAACAGTGTCTAAAAGATCCCAGGTGCCTGTCTTGTCCAGAACAGCATAAGGCGGACGAACAGCCAGGACTGGATAATCTTCTGTTCTAACAGGTATAATGGGAATTATTCTTTTAATAAGCCCAATGCTTTTCGCTTCTTCCTGTATTGCTGCGGCAAAATCATACCAGCTGGCGACACCTGCATCGGTCCAATGGTAGATCCCGCAAATATCAGGACTTTCAACGATGCGCCAGATGATATCAGCCAGACCGAATGCCCAGGTCGGGGTTCCAACCTGATCTGCTACAACGACAAGCTTGCTTTGCTTTCTCATAAGCTGCAGCATGGTCTTAACGAAATTTTTGCCATATACGGAATATACCCAGGAGGTTCGCAGAATAACGCTTTTATCTGGTATAATTTCAGCTATATGCTGTTCGCCTGCTAATTTGCTTGCACCGTAGACTCCATTTGGATTCGGTTTGTCGTTTGGAAGATAGGGTCTCGATTTTTTCCCGTCAAAAACAAAATCCGTTGAAATGTGGATAAAACGGATTTCATTATGAAAAGCTGTTTCAGCCAGGTTCCTGGTACCCTGGGAATTAACCGCAAATGCCTTCTCCTCTTCCTGCTCAGCTTTATCAACCGCCGTATAGGCTGCTGCATTGATTATTACCTGCGGAGTCCGCTCTTTTACGGTTTTTTGCACAGCCTCAAAGCTGCTGATATCTAATTCATTTTTCCCAAAAGCGACGATATCCGAATTGACAGGGGCGGTTTTTAACAGTTCACGGCCAAGCTGGCCGCCACTGCCGACAATAAGTATCTTCATAAAAAATAATCCGCATCCTTGAAAGCAGCGCCTTTACTATCCTTGTCAGAAAGAACCGGGGGTTTGCCTTCTATTAACGGCCACCTGATGGAAAGATCCGGATCATTCCAGTACAAAGTTCGTTCGTATTCAGGTGCATAGTAGTCTGTACACTTATAGACAAACTCAGCATATTCGCTGATAACATAAAATCCATGTGCAAAACCGGGCGGCACCCATAAAATGGACTTATTCTCCGCTGAAAGCAGCGTTCCAACCCATCTGCCGAATGTGAAAGCGTTCTTTCTGAGATCTACGGCTACATCAAATACAGTTCCGGCAACGACTCTGACCAGTTTTCCCTGGGGCTGGATGATTTGGTAATGGAGCCCGCGCAAAATGCCCTGCATCGACCTGCTGTGATTATCCTGAACAAATCTCTGGTCAATTCCGGCTCCAGCAAATTTTTCAGCCCGCCAGGTTTCCATGAAAAAACCACGATTGTCTCCAAAAATCTCAGGCTCGATCAAGACAACATCGGGTATGCTGGTGGGTATAAATTTCATTTCTCTTCCTCGAAAATACGCAACAGATATTGTCCATAACTGTTTTTTTCAAGGGATTTTGCCAATACAGCCAATTGCTCTTTGCCCACATATCCCATTCTATAGGCTATCTCTTCAACACATGAAATTTTCAGCGACTGGCGCTCTTCCATTACTTTTATAAAATTTGATGCATCCAATAATGAAGAATGGGTTCCTGTATCCAGCCAGGCCGTTCCCCTGCCTAATATCTCTACATCTAAATCACCACGTTCCAAATAGACTTTATTAACATCTGTGATTTCAAGCTCACCACGTGCGGACGGTTTTATACTTTTGGCTATGCTGACTACATCATTATCATAAAAGTACAGACCCGTAACTGCATAATTTGACCTTGGATTGGCTGGCTTTTCTTCAATATTTGTCGCTTTACGATCGGAATTGAAGTTTATCACGCCATACCGCTCAGGATCGCTTACATAGTAACCGAAAACAAGAGCGCCTTTGCAGCGTTTGGCAGCCAACTGCAAAATTTTAGCCAGCCCGTGACCATAAAAAATATTGTCGCCAAGAATTAGACAGACTGAACTGTCACCGATAAATTTTTCTCCAATGATAAAAGCCTGGGCAAGACCTTCAGGTCTGGGCTGCTTTGCATAGCTTAAAGAGATTCCCCACTGGGATCCATCTTCGAGCAGATATTGAAACTGACGCTGGTCTTCCGGCGTTGTGATTATAAGGATATCTCTAATTCCAGACAGCATCAGAATAGATAGTGGATAATAGATCATCGGCTTGTCATAGACCGGCATTAACTGTTTGCTGACGGATTTTGTCAAAGGATATAACCTGGTACCGGAACCACCGGCTAAAATAATTCCCTTCATCGGACGATCCCCGCTACACCATGCTTAATAAATTTCATAAACTAAATAACCCCGCTTTTTATATTACGGACTGATAATTCACTCCAAAAGCTTGTTTGAAGATCTCTTGTCCCTAAATACCATCAAGTACTCCAAAGGTCTACGGTTCTGACAGCAACGTAACGCAAAAAAAGATAGACAAATAAATTCCAATAATGTTAAATTCTTTTAACAAAGGGGCCTGCAGAAATAAACTAACACATTGAAATTATTGGCACTAAGAAATAGGCTGTCTTAATAAAATCAGCATGTTACGTCTTTTCTGCAAAAGGCTCAACATATAAAAAATAACCTGTATGCTCCTTTAAGTCAAGGTGAATTAAACAGCAATTCCAGGGCAATTGCATCAAAATTTGGGATGGTTTTTGATTTTATATAAATCAATAGGTTACAAACACTGCTTCAAAAATAAACGCCGGCAAGCTACTTTCTGTTTCAGCCTGTTAATTGATAATACTGCATATAATTAACATTCCCCCTGTTGAT
>CAZRLQ010000092.1:0-7984 GCA_964600725.1 uncultured Desulfobacterales bacterium | reverse complement strand
AATATAATGGCGGAATTCCTCTGATTCTGATTCATCAACAGGGGGAATGTTAATTCCATGCAGTATTATCAATATCTTCTCAAAACTTAAAGTAAATTGAACGATTTCTGGTAACTTCTCTCAAAAAGTTCGGGCAACGATGGGAAAATCCCCCCCTCAATTCCCTTTTCTTCTAAATTTTATTTTTTTAACCATACAAGGTTAAAGTACGAACTAAGAGATCGTCGTTATGGATATTTTCTCTTGCATCTCTTAATAAAAAAATATTGGTTTTTTGCTGGACTATTGCTGCTTTCAGCGGCGGTTTTGATGGATAAGACCAAAACTGTTGCCGGTATTGGCAAATGCCTAAGGGAGCATCATGGTCCGGATGTAGTCGTTTTTTTTGTATTCCTTTTTTCCGGTTTAATGCTGAATATCGGGCTGATCCGATCGGGATTTTCAGATGTAAAAGGTACCCTGATAGCATTGGGGGCGATCTTTCTGATTGCACCTCTTGCCGCTGCTCTGTTTAGTCTGACTTTGCTTGATCCCGGTATCTGTATAGGTTTTTTTATTGTAGCGGTTATGCCGACTACTTTGAGCAGCGGTGTCGTAATGACCGGTGCTGCAGGCGGAAATATGGCCCATGCTTTGGTAATAACTGTTCTTGCCAATTGGCTTGCTGTCTTTACCATACCGGTTTTGCTTTCATTCCTTTTGATGCTAAAAGGCGGGACGGCTGCTGTTTCCATCGACAAGCTGCCGGTTATATTAAAACTGGCATTTCTTGTTATTCTGCCTCTCTGTATCGGCCTTTTGATAAAATTTTATGCGAAATCTGATTATATTGATCGTCTGTATAACAAATTGCAAAATATAAACCAGTCTCTTATACTTGGAATGGTTTGGATGGCTTTATCCCAGACAAGAAATGTTATTTTAGGCGATGGGAAAAAAATAGGAATTATTTTATTGCTTGTTTTCGCCTTTCATATAATTCTTCTGGTTTCTGTATATCTGCTTACAGTTTTGTTCGGACTCGGACAAGGTAAAAGGGAGAGCGCCATCTTCATGGGAAGCCAAAAAACCCTTCCCCTGTCTGTAATTTTACAGACCACCCTTTTCCCTCAATACGGTTTGGCACTTGCCGTCTGTGTACTCCACCATATCGTACAGCTTATTGTAGATGGTTATATAATGGGAAAAATCAAAAACAGATTGCAATTCCCTGTCCCGCAGGAGCCGATTCAGATTAAATCACCAGGGTTGAGTAAAAACATAAGGCCAGACAGACTTAGGCATTAGCCATTTTTCATCAACCTGGCGCCTGTCTTCCCCGTTTCTAAGTTCAAGTTTTATCTTTATTTGCCGAAACTGACTGTAAGAGCCTCTTTGCAAGCTTTCAAACCAGCAGTCAATCGCTATATTGCCGTCTTGTAAGTTCAAAACTTTTCATAAAGATTAAAAGATGAAATCTCGCGTAAAAATATTAGAATCTCAAAAGGAACGTCTTTTGAGCCAACTTGCAAAATTAGAAGATCAATCCTCTGCAGCGGATAAATTCTTTAAAAGAGTATCGGTTACTTTATCCAGGCTGCTTCAAAGTAAAGAAAATAAATTATTATATGATTATCTTGATCATTTTGTAAAACTGCTAAAAAATGACACTGATATCAAACAATTGGAAAGAGCTTTCCAACAGATAAAAGATGCAGCGCTAAAAGAAGATTTTAATGGTTTATCGGAAGAGAAAAGAATTGCGTCACAACAAAATTCTTTATTTTCAAAAAAAAAGAGAAAAATAGATTCAGACAGACCAGACAACCGGTTTAATCCATTATTCATCTACTTGCTAAAAGAATCTTACCAGGATATTTTAAATGAATTCAGACTAAACATAGATAAAACTTATATAAATGACATCGGCAAGATTGAAAAACGTATTAGCAGGGCACGAAATATAGATGATTTCAGTCCAATTAAAAAGGATGTTCTATTCCTTATACAGACTTACACTGAAAGCATAAACGAGCAGCGGGAACAGACAACTGCTTTTATCAAAGAAGTAGGGAACAGAATTTTAGATATTGAAAGCAGTATCAACGTTTCAGTAGAATCAGCTCGTGAAACCCGCCGGACAGGTACGGATTTTACAGAACTGTTTGAACGCCATCTCGTGGAATTAAGAAAAAGTGTCAGTTACAGTAAAACATTAACCGAATTAAAGACAACAGTGGTTTCCAAACTGGATATTATTCAAAATGCTGTTAAAAACAGACTGAATAGAGAAATGACACAGATGTCTAACATGGTTGATGAAATGGAAAATCTTCAGAATAACTTCAATAGTATGAAAGAAGAGATATCCAATGCCCGGAAGCGAGCCAAACAATTAGAAAAAGAACTGGTGCTGGATTCTCTAACCGGCATCTATAATCGCAGAACGTATTCAAAACGGATTGAAGAGGAGCTGCAGCGCTATCATCGGTATGGGCAGTCATTTTCAATCTTGTTGTTTGATGTTGATCATTTCAAACAGATCAATGATAATTATGGGCATTCAGCAGGGGATAAATGCCTTAAGGGGATTATTGATCTTATCAAACCTGTTCTCAGAAAGAGTGATCTTTTGTACAGGTTTGGCGGTGAAGAATTTATTATCATTTTTCCGGCAACCAGCATAAGCGGAGCAGCGAGAATTGCCGAAAAGATCCGCCGGATTGTTGAAAAAACGGAATTCATTCATAAAAACAAAAAAATAAAGGTTACAATCAGTATAGGTGCAACTGCCGTAAAGCCGTTCGACACCAGTCCTGAAATTATTTTTAACAGAATAGACAAGGCAATGTATAAAGCAAAACAGGATGGCCGCAATAGAACTGTCTTTTCTTGAGCCTGTTTGAAAACGTCTCTTTTCGGGCAGTTTCCGTGCCGGACAAAAGTTATACCAGAAATTAAATTCCCAGATATTTCAGGTGCTTTGGCGGTTGCAATTTTTGCCTTTCTCCCTGGCATCATCCCATCTAACAATCACCAACCATCAAATTCAGCAAAGGGCCGTGCTGCTGGGCTCCATAAACGTCAGTATCTCCAGGAGTACCGGAGGCAATATTTCTCATCATCGTTATTTTAATGGCATTGGCCGGGTCAAAATAAATAATGCTTTTGATTCTATTCTCCGAAATGCCGTATAATTGTGATATAAGTCCCTTGTTGATATATTTTTTCTTCTTTAAGAGCTTATAATATTTATCTCTTTTTAATATTATATCGAGCGTGATCTCAAAGGGGCTGGAATTTTTGGATCTTATTGCCTTTGATATTTCTCTTAAACTTTTCGGCATCCTTGATTTTCCCGTGTGAAGATAACCGGCAATAAAACCTATATGTCGATTACCTGCAGCTTAAAAATATCCTGATTCTGAATTTCCATTAAATGATATATCGAAAATTCAAACACTTCCCCTGTTTCGATATCAGAGGGCGAAAACGGAAAAGCCAGATTACCTGCGGTTGAAATTCTGCCTGAATACCCATAATGAAGCAAAGTGGAACGTATGACGCTGCATATTGTATTTGCCTTTTCCTGACTTGAACTCACCGCCTCCAATATGATTCCGATTTCATGGGATAAGACTTTTTTTGTCGGCTCAAAATCACCCATTACACCATTTTTTCCATATATATGAAAAAATATCTTTCCTTCTATATTTTCAAATTTCAAGATATCATAAACTTTATCTTTGACTTCTTTAATTATTGATTCAATATTTTTTATCATTACGGGATCATGTGAACCCGCAATGCTGACCGTTCTGTACCCGACCTTTCTTACTCCTTCTATTTTGACATAATATTTTTCAGATTTAATAAATCTGCTTCCCCTCACCTCTGCTTTGCCATCTGAAAGCTCTTTAAATTTTACATCGGTCAGATTTAAACTTCCGCCAGGGCCTGGAAGATAATATGGATCTGACTTTTCATATAAAGAATGAGCAGCTACAGACTCTTTGGTGAATCTTCTTTCTTTGTTCAAAGGCTTTAATACAAATGAATCTTTCTTTAAAATGCCCAGGACAGAGTCAGAGCCCGAACCTGGTTCAGCGGCAATTGCCGCACATTCCAGAATTTTTCCCAGATGTATGGCAAGCCCTGGATCAAAACCGAGATATATAGGAAATGCTGAAAATACTGACGGATCGTACGCCCTTCCCGCCAGAACAATATCGGATTGCTCTTTAATCGCATCTATTATCGGTTCTGCTCCCATTTGAGCGACTATATTAATCGATTGATTTACTGTTTCTTCTGTAAGGGGTGGTAAATCCGACAAGGGCAGGATTCTATTTTTCTTTATTGAAAAAATAATCTCTTTTTTATCGACATCGGAATATACCAGACCCATTCTAAATGATAATTTTTCTTCCCTGGCGATATCTTCAACTATTTTCCGGCACCAGTATAAATGAGGCGCGGCACCGCAACCGCCGCAGGTTCCTATTACAATCGGAATTTTCCTTTTAATTCCTTCCCTTATAATATAACGGAGATCCCTTTTCACACCTGTTTTATCTGTAAATGACTTGCCGGAACCTAAATAATAAGGTCCTGGATCGACTGAACCGGCATCTACCGCTATTAAATCAGGCTCTTCACAAATCCCGTTCATAAATGATTCTGCTGGAAAACCGTATCCCAATATCGCTGTTGGAGATAATATTTTAAAATTCTTTTTTTTGTTTTCCATTGACGTATCCAAAACATTTTTGCATTGATAATCAGTAATTTCTCAAAAAGTTCAGACAATGATGAGGAAATCCCTCTCAATCCTCCTTTTTCAAAGGGGGAAGCACTTGAGAGGTTACGATAATCAGCCCTGAATTACTTTCAAATCAAGAACCTGTTAAAGCCCGCTTTTCAAGAATCTCAAGGACCAGCTCCTTTTTAATCGGTTTTGCGACATAATCATCCATACCTGCTGCAATACACTTTTTCATATCACCCTTCATTGCATTGGCGGTCATTGCAACTATCGGAATATCAAATCCTTTTCCCCTGATAATTTTTGCCGCCTTTAAGCCATCCATTTCCGGCATCTGAATATCCATGAAGATCAGATCAAAATCTCTGGGAGATTCGATATATTTTTTAACCGCCTCCTTCCCATTATCGGCCACATCTACTTTACAGCCGGCCTTGGAGAGCATCAATTTTGCCAGCTTCTGATTGACAGGATTATCTTCAGCTAAAAGAATGTTCATCGAATGTTTCATCCTCAAGGTGTTCTCTTGTTCCGATTTATAATTTTTGCCTTGAATCTCTTTTTTACCCAGCATTCTCTTCAGTATCTGAAACAGCTTTTCCCTGCGAACCGGCTTTGCCAAAAAACCGTCAAAACCGGCGTCATTGCATTTTTGTGCATCCTGTTTTTTAAATGAAGACAAGGCAATCACCGGCATCTTTGAAATCTGATCTCTTGATTGACGAATCTTTTTAACTGCTTCATATCCACTCATGCCGGGCATATGGATATCGATAATACAAAGTTCAAACGGATCTCCATCATCCAAAGCATTTTGTAAGACTGATGCAATTTCTACGGAATTTGCAAGCGTAAAGACTCTAATGCCGGCTGACTCCAAAAATTCTCTTAACAATTCAAGGACAGTCAGATTATCATCGACAAGCAGAACTCTTTTTTCTGATATGGATGCAGAGATAAATCTTTTGGCTCCTTTATTTTCCGACTTTTCAAGCCATGCGGTGAAATGAAATACGCTTCCCTTATCAACCTTGCTTTCCGCCCAGACATCCCCGTTCATAAGATCAGATATCTGTTTGCATATAGATAGCCCCAATCCCGTGCCTCCATAATTTCTGGTGGTAGAACCGTTAGCCTGATGAAAAGGTTCAAAGATAGAAGACAGACTGCTTTCATCGATACCAATTCCTGTATCTCTGACCTTTGTGTGAAGTTTTACGCGGGTCTCATCCTCTTCTTCAATACCGATAAAAAGCTCAATTTCTCCCTTTTCAGTAAACTTGGAAGCATTGCCCATCAGATTCGTCAAAACCTGCCTGAATCGAAAGGGGTCTCCTTTTAAGGCTGAAGGAAGATTATCACCGATACGGCATATAAGTTCAATCTGCTTTTCTTCAACCTTGGGGAGAATAAGATCGCAAACATCATTGGCAAGCAGTTCAGGATCAAAATCAATCTTCTCAAGATCGAGTTCACCAGCTTCGATCTTGGAAAAATCGAGAACATCGTTGATCAAGACCAGCAAAGCCTCTCCGCTTCTTTTAATCATCGTTGCATAATCGGTCTGATTATCATCAAGATCAGTATCAAGCAGCAGATCGGAAAAACCTATTACCCCGTTCATCGGCGTACGTATCTCATGACTCATGTTGGCAAGAAACCGGCTTTTAGCCAAGGTGCCCAACTCCGCCTGAACAGCCATTTCGTTTGCCCTGGCGACTGCCTCTTCAAGCTGTCTGTTAACCTCCTCCAATTCGCTGTTTGCGGCTTCGGCTTCTGATTTTGCCTTCTTTATTACGATCTCCGCCTCTTTTCGTTTTTCAAGCTCTTTATTCAGATCAACAGTACGTTCTTTCACACGCTGTTCAAGAAGATTTCGGGTCTGTTTAAGTTCCCTGATCAAATAATCAAAAATAGAGACAACAAGGAACGAAACAAGAAAAGGGGTCATACCGCCGGCAAAAGTCAGAAGCGGATTCACTCTTCCTTCCCACAAAAGACTTAGCGCAGCGCAGATAATTTCCGAGAAAACAACGGAGGTGATAATCATAAAAGAGAAGAGCTTAAACCTCTTCATGTAAATTAATTTATTTAAAATACATTCTTTCACCATATGATTTTCCTGTAAGACAAATAAGCAATCCTGTCCGGTTAGACGGACTCCCCGCTGCCGTTTTTCCGATGTGCAGACGTAAATGATCTCCATGCCCTAATGAGCTCAACAAAACATGGAAATGAGGCAGCGCTTAGAGTCCATTTTTATAAATCGCCAGAATCCCCCTATTTACTATTCATAATTTTCATATAAAAAAAGGGGCTACCTTCCTGACAGGTCAAGCCCCTTTATTTAATTATACTGGTGCCGGAGCTCGGAATCGAACCGAGACGGGGTTGCCCCCGGAGGATTTTGAGTCCTCTGCGTCTACCAGTTTCACCACTCCGGCAAATATATTTGCAGTATTTTTTATATAAATAAAGTATAGATGTCAACAGAATTTATTTTCAAATAAAGATACGTCTTGCGTGTCTGGCGATGGCGGAATTAATATCACCTGCGGAGATTTTACCCTCTCTCAAAATTTTCGGATAATCACCTGTAACATCAACGACAGTTGAGCCGATACCTCCTTTCAAGGATCCAGCATCAAGAATAAGATCGAGTTTCTCCTCAATCCGGGAATCCAGCTCTGAAATACGTGAGCATCCCCTGTTTTCAGACAAATTGGCACTTGTTCCTGTTATCGGGTATTTGACCGCATTTGCAATGGCAAGGGCAACCGGATGCTCAGGCAGACGTATTCCTATTTTACCTGTACCTGCTGTAAGATTTATCGGCACAATATCGCTAGCCTTAAATATAATTGTAATTTTCCCCGGCCAAAACACCTCCATTAAATGCAGGGCGACAGGGGGAATGTATCGCACAAAACGAGCCAGTTCACATTTACTCTTTATAAATATAAGGATAGGTTTATCATGAGATCTGCGCTTCATTGCAAAAATCTTTTCTACTGCGCTTTTACAGAATGCATCAGCGCCTAATCCATAAAGAAACCTTGTTGGAAAAGCAACTACCCCTCCTCTTTTAATTATAGAGGCAGCCTCCCTGATTAAATCAGGCTGGGGATATAAGGGATCTATTCTTCTTATCCTGAGTTTTGACATCTTTATTTCCGGATTCCCGGTGTCAACTACTGTCAGCTAAAGCAGACAGCTTGTAAATAAGCTCAAGCGTTAACG
>CAZRLQ010000091.1:0-8016 GCA_964600725.1 uncultured Desulfobacterales bacterium | reverse complement strand
TGCCGCTCATTTTATAAAAAGTGATCGATTTCATGCGATTAATTAAAGAAGGCTCTATCGCCTAAAAGGCGATGGTTTAAGGAAGCTGCCTCACCAAAGGAAGGAATCTGAATTCTAATATTTAAATCGACAGCCGCTGAAAATGAAACCTTGCGATAAGGTTTGGGCGGAGCTTTTTTTCCGCATCCTGACAAAAAACAGACTAAAAGTATCAGAAATAACAGCCACAATGAAATCAGTTGCTTATTATAAGTCTTATTCACTATTGGATTTCAGCTATTTTAGAGGTGAAAAAAATGTAACTTCTCAAAAAGCCAGGACAACAATGGTAAAATTCCCCTCAATCACACTTTTTCAAGGGGGGAAGCACTTTTAGGAACGGGGAAGTTATTTCATTCCCATTCCTAACCCCCTTTCTTCAAAGAAGAGCTAAAGGAGAATTTTTCCAAAAGTGCGTTTGATTCAGCAAGTCTTTTTTTTGCATCTTTGATGGCATTTGTTACATTCTCAACAGATGTTCCTCCAAAGGATTTTCTCCGGTTTATCATCTGCTGAACAGTTAAAATATCAAAAATATCTTCTGAAATAAGAGATGAAAACGATTTTAATTCCGGCAAGGTTAGTTCATTGATCTCCTTTTGTTTGGAAAGAGCATAACTTACTACCTTACCTGCACTTTCATGAGCTTTTCTGAAAGCCATACCTTTGTTTACAAGATAATCAGCTATTTCCGTTGCATTCAAAAAACCTGTATTTGCAGCCCGCAGCATCACTTCCCTCTTTATTGTCAATTTCGGGAGCATTTTTATATAGATTTCAATACATGCTTTTAATGTGTCTGCACTGTCAAAAAGCGGCCTTTTATCTTCCTGCATATCACGATTGTAAGAAAGGGGGAGTGATTTCATAATCGTCAAGACTGTTATGAGGTTACCAAAAACACGACCGGTCTTGCCGCGCACCAGTTCAGATACGTCTGGATTCTTTTTTTGCGGCATGATACTGCTTCCTGTGGCAAAGGCATCCGGAATCCGTATAAAATCAAATTCAGAAGATGACCAGAGAACCAGCTCTTCCGACAAGCGGCTCAAATGAACAAAGCAGATACTTGCCGCCGCTAAGAATTCAATTATAAAATCCCTGTCTGACACCGAATCAATGCTGTTTGCCGTTACCTTTGGAAAGTTAAGCTGTTTTGCCGTATAGTCTCTGTCAATCGGGTATGTTGTTCCTGCTATAGCCGCACTGCCAAGAGGCATGACGTTTATCCGTTTCAAACCATCATGAAATCTTTCAGCATCCCGTGCAAACATCTCATAATACGCCATTAAATGGTGGGAAAAAAGGACAGGCTGGGCTCTCTGCAAGTGGGTGTATCCAGGTAAAATAACATCTATGTTACTTTCCGCAAGATCTATTATAATTTTTTGAAACTCAAAAAGATAATTGATTATGTTTAAGGTTTCGTCTCTCAAATACATTCGTACATCCAGGGCAACCTGATCGTTTCTGCTTCTTGCTGTATGAAGTTTTTGAGCGGCCTTACCTGTTTCCTGTACAAGCCTGGCTTCTATATGCATATGAATATCCTCCAGGCTGTCATCAAATTGAAAATCTCCCCGCTTTATCTCACGTTTTATCTCGCGAAGGCCCTGAATCATTAACAACGCCTCTTCTTCGGTAATAATTGACACTTTTGCAAGCATCTTGCAGTGGGCGATGCTCCCTTCAATATCATAAGAATAAAGCCTTTTGTCGATATCGATTGAAGATGTTAAAGCTTCAACACTTTTATCTGTCCTTTCAGAAAATCTTCCGCCCCAAATCTTTTCAGACATATACAAACCTCATTTCGTCCCCGTTCCTCGCACCTTCCGCTAGTTTTTAGAGGTATAATTTAATTTATCAATTTTGTGAGCCAAAGTGCCTAAAATGTCTAAAGTGAGCTAAAATGCCTAAAGTTGCAGTATGCCTTCATATTTAGTGCCTAATTTACAACTTCAGCCTGAAACAGAATGAGCAAAATTGTCTAAAAAATTAAATTTGGCAGTGCCTGGCTGCTGCAGGCAGGCCAAAGGCGCATACCTTAACTTCAGGCACTTTAATATACTGCAGTTCACCCGTAGGCACTTATGTTTGCACCAAAGGTGCGCTAATTTAATGAATACAAGAAAAACTGGTGAAACGCAAGGTTCCTTATCCATTAATCATCTTTTGAATGCGCAATCTTAGAGAATTCAACCGAATAAAACCTTCGGCATCCTGCTGGCTGTAAACAGTGTCATCTTCAAAGGTTGCAAAATCAGCTCTGTAAAGAGATTTGTCGGATCTGCGACCAAGAACGCGGCAATTTCCTTTGTAAAGTTCAAGCATTATATCACCAGAGACATTCTCCTGGGTCTTATCGATCATTCCCTGCAAAAGCTTCATTTCAGGAGAAAACCAGAAACCATTATAAACGAGTTCTGAATACTTAGGTATAAGTGAATCTCTAAGGTGCATCACTTCTCTGTCCATGGTTATTGATTCAATTGCCATATGCGCGTGTCTTAATATTGTGCCTCCAGGGGTTTCATAAACACCGCGGGATTTCATACCGACAAAACGGTTCTCTACTATATCTATCCTTCCGATACCGTTTCTTCCGCCAAGTCTGTTTAAATCTCTTAAAAGATTTGCCGGAGATAAAGGTTTATCATTTATTGACACTGGATTTCCCTGTTCAAACCTTATTTCAATGATTTCCGGTCTGTCCGGGGCATCTTGCGGTGAAACAGAAATTGTAAACATATCATCCGGTGGCGCATTCCATGGATCCTCTAATATCCCGCCCTCATAGCTTATATGGAGAAGGTTTCTATCTGTGCTGTATGGTTTTTCCTGTGTTACAGGTACATTGATGCCATGTTTTTCGGCATATACCATCAGGGCATTACGCGAGTTAAGCTCCCATGCGCGCCAGGGAGCAATTATCTTTATGCCGGGATCCAATGCCAGATAAGTCAGTTCAAACCTGATCTGATCATTTCCCTTTCCGGTTGCTCCATGACTGACCGCATCAGCCCCTTCTATCTTTGCAATTTCCATCTGCCGCTTCGCAATGAGAGGTCTGGCAAGAGATGTTCCCAAAAGATACTGCCCTTCATAAACGGCATTTGCACGGAATGCAGGAAAAATGTAATCTTTTGCAAAAGTTTCCGCCAAATCATCTATATAAACCGCTTTTGCGCCTGTGGTTAATGCTTTCTCCTCAAGATCGTTCAATTCTTCTTCCTGACCGATATCAGCCGAAAAGGTAATCACTTCACACTGGTAAGTCTCTATAAGCCATTTTAAGATTACAGATGTATCGAGTCCTCCTGAATAAGCCAAAACCACCTTCTTTATTTTATCTGACAATGTCGGTCTCCTTAACACTAACACTAAATCAGCGTCTTACCGGTTAATTAAAAAATCAAGAACAGCCTTATGCATGTGCAGTTTATTTTCAGACTGCTCCCAGACAATCGCCCGAGGTCCTTCCAGCACATCTTCACTCATCTCTTCACCCCGGTGAACCGGCAGGCAATGCATGACAACTACTTCTGCTGATGCTTCTTTTAAGAGCTCCCTGTTTACCTGAAAAGGAATAAAAGCCCGCATCCGTGATTCCAGTTCATCCTCATGCCCCATACTTGCCCAAACATCGGTGTAGATCACATCTGCATCTTTAGCTGCTTCAAAAGGATTTAAAGTTGTTTCAATCATGGCGCCTCCTTTTTTCTTTGCCTTTTCCAAAAGAGTCTGGTCAGCCAGGTACCCCTCGGGACATGCTAAAACAAAATTCAAACCTAAAACAGCCGCGGCATTTATCCATGAATTGGCAACATTATTACCATCACCAAACCAGGCGATTTTTAAATCTTTATAATCACCCTTATGCTCAATAATAGTCATAATATCACTTAAGACCTGACACGGATGAGAAATATCGGTAAGTGCGTTTATCACTGGTATATCAGCAAACTTTGCAAACTCATTCAATACATCCTGGGAGTAGGTTCTGATAGCCAATGCATCCATATACCTTGAGAGCACTCTTGCCGTATCCTTTACAGGCTCATTGCGTGCCAACTGGGTATCTTGAACATTTAAATAGATCGGGGTTCCTCCCAGATGAATCATGGCCGCTTCAAAAGAGACCCGGGTGCGGGTTGACGGTTTGTTAAAAAGAAGGCCCAGGACTTTACCTTCAAGCAGTTTATCATAAATTCCCTGCTTGTACCTTTTTTTTAATTCAAACGCCCGTTTAAAGAGATATTCAAAATCTTCAACAGTAAGGTCTAAAAGTGTACATATATCTTTTTTCAACATAGTATCACAAAATTTTATCCAGACATGCGACAAGAGAATCTATTTGGCTTTTTTCTATGATAAGGGGTGGAATAAAGCGTAAGATATTCTCCTGAACACAGTTTATGAGAAATCCTTCTGCCAGGCACTTTTTTACAACCGGCTTTCCCGGTATTTTCAGCTTCATCCCCAAAAGCAATCCTATTCCGCGGACATCCAATACCGACCTGTGACCGGTCTTTAACCATAAAAGCCTTTCTTTAAAATATTCACCAACTTCCCGGCAATGATCAATAATATTTTCTTCAGATATGATTTTAAGAACTTCAAGGGAAGCAGCACTTATAACCGGTGTGCCGCCAAATGTCGATGCATGGCTGCCTGGTCCAAATGCCGAAGCCACATCTTCTCTGGCCAGCATGGCTCCTATGGGCAGTCCATTGGCAAGAGCTTTGGCCAGGGTCATAATATCAGGCTCGACCCCAAAATGCTCATAGGCAAAAAGCTTGCCCGTGCGCCCAATGCCTGTCTGTACTTCATCAAATATAAGAAGTGATCCTGTTTCATCACATAATCGTCTAACCTCTGCAAGATATCCAGGATCGGGGCAACGAACCCCGCCCTCCCCCTGAACAGGCTCCATTATAACGGCACATGTCTTTGCCCCCATTTTATCTTTAAGGGTTTTTATATCATTAAACGGTACAAAATCAAAACCTTCGAGAACAGGTTCAAATCCTGTTCTGATCTTCTCCTGGCCGGTAGCGGAAAGAGTGGCTATCGTCCGGCCATGGAAAGATTTTTCCATGGCAATGATTCTGTACCGGTCTTTTTCCCCTTTTTCTTTAAAATATCGTCTTGCTAATTTAAAAGCGGCTTCATTTGCTTCTGCGCCGGAGTTGCAGAAGAAAACCTTGTCTGCAAAACTGTTTTCAACCAGCCAGACCGCGAGTTTTGCCTGGGGAACGGTATAATAAAGGTTGGATACATGAAAAAGAGTTTCCGCCTGGCTTGAGAGAGCCTTTGAAACACCCGGATGTGCATGGCCAAGATTGCATACGGCAATTCCAGCGACAAAATCAGTATAGCCGGCTCCTTCTGCATCCCAAAGAGTGCAGCCTTTGCCTTTTGTTATAACAATTGGAAACCTTTCATAGGTTGCCGCAATAACCTTATCTGCAATATTTATTGTTTTGCTGTTCAAAATGTCAATTCCGTCCCTATGCCTTTGTCGGTAAAAAGTTCCAAAAGAAGAGCATGCCGTTTTTTCCCATTTACTATCTGCACCTTTTCAACTCCTTTTTTCAGCGCATTTAAAGCATATTCAACTTTAGGAATCATCCCCCCTGAAATTTCTTTTTTTTCAATCATCCTTTTTATGGTGGCCGAATCAACAGAAGATATTAAGGAACCTGACGAATCGATAAGTCCATCCACATCTGTAAGAAAAACAAGACGTCTTGCAGAAAGAACCATTGCAATCCGGCTCGCAACCAAATCTGCATTTATATTATAGGTTTCTCCTGAATTTCCTGCCCCCACCGGCGCTATAACGGGTATAAAACCTTTGCCTGTCAATGTGTTTATAATATCGGGATTTACGTAAGTCACCTCCCCTACCAGACCGGGATCGATTATTTCAGGAGGCTTGTTTTCATCTTCCTGATGTACGATTTGCAGTTTCTTGGCCTGAATAAGACCTCCATCCTTGCCGCTCAGCCCTACTGCTTTACCTCCCTGCCGGTTTATCCGAAAGACTATTTCTTTATTTACCTTGCCCCCAAGCACCATTTCCACAACATTCATTGTAATCTCATCGGTAAGACGCATTCCCTGAACAAATTTAGAGCGTATCCCCATGCGATCAAGAACTGAACTGATTTGCGGGCCTCCTCCATGAACTACAACCGGATTTAATCCGATAAATTTCATCAGCGTAATATCACGAGCAAAGTCTGTCTTCAACTGTTCATCCACCATGGCATGCCCGCCATATTTTATGACAATTGTCATGCCATAGAAACGGCGAATATAAGGCAAAGATTCTATAAGAATATCGGCTACATTTGATGTCATCGATTCGCCTGTCTGCCGGAGTTATGAGTTATGAGTTGTTGAATTCCTGACACTCCGCTAATAAGTTCCGGCAACCTCGATGTTTCCGGATTCCGGGTTTTCACTGAGCATGTGAACCTTGTGAAAAGATGCGGATTACAAAATATACCTGCTGAGGTCTTCGTCTTCTTTTATATCCTTTAATTTATCATCTACATACTCTGCATCAATGACAATCTTTTTTTTATCCAGATCTGGTGCATCAAAAAGAACGTCTTCAAGGAGACGTTCCATGAGCGTATGAAGCCGTCTCGCTCCTATATTTTCGGTTCGCTCGTTAACCTCTTCCGCTATCTGCGCGATCTTTTCAATTGCAGAGTCTTCAAAGACCACATCAACCCCTTCTGTCCTTAAAAGAGCGAGATATTGAATGAGCAGTGCATTTTTCGGTTCAGTCAATATCCTGACAAACTCTTTTAAGCCAAGAGAATCGAGTTCCACACGAATCGGAAATCTGCCCTGAAGTTCCGGAACCAGATCTGAAGGCTTGCTTGCATGAAAAGCGCCCGATGCAATAAAGAGTATATGATCAGTTTTTACCGGTCCATATTTGGTTGAAACCGTCGAGCCCTCTACAATCGGCAAGAGATCTCTCTGAACCCCTTCCCTTGATATGTCTGGGCCATGCCCTCCGTTTTTCCCTGCAATCTTGTCAATTTCATCCAAGAAAATAATACCGGACTGTTCAACCTTTTCGATTGCCTGCTTTACAACTTTGTCCATATCCACAAGGCTCTGAGCTTCTTCCTGAGCAAGAATTTTCATGGCTTCAGGAACCTTTACCTTACGTTTCTTGGTACTTTTTGGTAAAAGGCTGCCGAACATATCTTTAAAATTAATGCCCATCTCCTCCATGCCTACATTAGAAAAAATTTCAACTACCGGTATTGACCGGTCCGCAATATCGAGGTCAATAAAACGATTATCCAATTTTCCCTTTCGAAGCATGCCGCGAAGCTTTTCCCTTGTCGAAGATTCAACGGTACCATCTGTTACAAGCTCAATAGAAGCATCTTTGGAATCATCACTTCTTCTGTTTTTTTGTGCGCTTGACTTCGGCAGCAAAAGGTCAAGCAATCTCTCTTCAGCAATCATCTGTGCCTTTTCCCTGACATTTTCCTGTTCAGCGGATTTAACCATATTTACAGAAAGTTCAAGCAGATCTCGCACCATAGATTCAACATCACGCCCGACATATCCGACCTCAGTAAATTTGGATGCTTCAACTTTAACAAACGGAGAGTCCGTCAGCCTGGAAAGCCTCCTTGCTATCTCGGTTTTTCCAACCCCCGTAGGACCGATAAGTATAATATTTTTTGGTGCAATCTCATCTTGAAGTTCTTTTTCGACATGCTGTCTGCGCCAGCGATTCCTTAAAGCGATAGCGACAGAACGCTTCGCATTCTTCTGTCCAATGATATATTTATCTAATTCTTTTACAATTTCAGATGGTTTCAAATTACTCATATTAATTGTCCGCTATTATCCACTGTTTATTGACTTAAAAAAAATTACACCTAAATCCTGCATTCAGTTTTCGCGAAATGATTATATCTGCCTCATGTTTCA
>CAZRLQ010000090.1:0-8138 GCA_964600725.1 uncultured Desulfobacterales bacterium | reverse complement strand
ATGAGCTTACGTGAATTAAATCCTCTGCTTGGATTGAGGAACGTCCGTCTTGGCATTCATATCCCTGAACTGACGAGCATGCAGTTCCGGGCGATCTTTAAGGCTGCATGCATGGTAAAAAAAGAGGGAATAAAAGTTTTACCTGAAATTATGATCCCGCTTACAAGCCATTGTAATGAGCTGAAAGTACAGCGCAAAATTCTCGAGAATGAAGCAGCGAGCGTAATGAATGAACAGAATATGGAGGTCAGCTATAAGTTCGGAACAATGATCGAACTTCCCCGTGCGGCATTAACAGCAGATGAGATCGCTGAATATGCCGCTTTCATCTCTTTTGGCACCAACGACCTGACACAGACCACTTTTGGTATTTCCAGGGATGACGCTGAATCGGCTTTTTTGGTTGAATATATGGAGTCGGGCATTTTCCCGAACAATCCGTTTGCAACCGTTGACACAGATGGTGTCGGTCAGTTGATGAAAATGGCCGTTAAAAAAGGACGGGAAAAGAAACCGAGTCTGGAATGCGGTATATGCGGAGAACATGGAGGAGATCCCCAGTCGATTTTTCTATTCCACGAGCTTGAACTAAACTATGTATCATGTTCGCCTTTCAGGGTACCGGTTGCTCGTCTTGCAGCTGCTCACGCAGCTATTCTTGAAAACAGAGAGAAACAGGCATGAAAAAAACAGAGGCCGAAAACTCTCAGTAACCTGATCCCATATCCATAAAGCTTTGTCAGCGATTTTGCTTTTCGCCTGGTTCCCATGCTCTTTGTGTGGGAACCCGTATGGCATACGTTCCCACGCAAAGAGCGTTGGAATGAGCTATAGCTTTGAGCCTGAGCAGCTGCTGTTTTTCTGTTTCTTATTTTGCAGAACCTCTGAAAGAGCATGCGGAATATGATTTATGATCTCAGTTACCTGGGTGGCTGGTGTAGGTCTTGTCTTATAGCCTGCCAATCTGTTTACTTTTGCTGCTGTGATTGCAGCATCTCTGATTTCCATTTTTGATTCAATGAGTGCTGCAGCAATTCCCGTCAGCGTATCCCCTGTACCCCCGATAGCCTCCATGGCCTCTTTTTTATGGATTTTTACAGCGGCAAGAATACCATTCTGATCAGCTATAAAATCTTCTTTTCCTTTAACAAGGAGATACCTGGCTGCGTTTTCATTAGCATATGCCCTGCTGATCAATTCAGATGCGCTGTTTTCTTCATGAAGGATGAATCCCCGCGTATAAAACGGGTGCGGGGCTTTTTCATCTGCGAGAAAGGCCAGTTCACCGATATCAGGAGTGAAAAGGTCATATGCTCCGGCCTGGCCGCTTATTTTGGCCGAGTACATAAAGCCTGCATCTGCTATCAGAAGAGGTCTCTTTTCCATATCATTTATTGCGAAAATTATTCTGTTATGCCAGTCCACGTCAGGCTGGAGGTAATGAAAAGCAATTGTAGTAAAACCGGAGCCGCCAACCTCTCTGACAAGGGATTCATAAATACGCCTGCTCCCTTCTCCAGTACCGATATCCCCTGCAAGATAGACGAAGGGCAAGCTTTGGCCAAGGAATTCAGAAGTTTTTACGGCAGCAGCAATCAAAGCCGGCGTCCCCCTGTTTACAGCGGCCGATCTATCCTCGATACGGATCATATCATTTTCAAGAAAAACCCGATCTTTCAGCAGAGGAAAAGCAACATCAGGGATGGTGCCTATTATGGCAAGCATATGCGTTTCATCTCCTCGTAGGAAAGCTGAAGCGCATAACCGCACAGGGTATGACCGATTTCCCCGGGACCCGGCGCCTCCTGAAGAGATTTTCCCACCATCTCAGCGGCAAGATAAGGGACGTCCGGACAGCCGCCGCCTGAAATATTTACAATGACAAGTGTTTCCTTATCAACAGTCAATTTCATATTGGCAGCCCGGACCATCAGGTGTGTGCCGAAATCCTTTGTCTGAAAAAGGTCAACAGGCTGTAAAAGGGGATCATTAACAGGAACGACTTTTATCGGCACAACATCCGCCTCTCTTAGTGACCTGAGTATATTCAGCTCCTCTATCAAGGGGATTTCAATAACCAGGTCACACCCTGTCCTTATCTCAGGTGGCGGTCCCATAACCTTGATCCCCCACTTATTTTTTTTCAAGATATTTTCCGCCCGGATCACTTCGCTGGTATTCTCAAAAACCAGGATTCCGCGAACAGGGACGTGCTGTCCGGAAGATGATTTTGAACGGCTGCGCCTGAAAAAATTTAGAAAACCCATTTTTTTAATTTCTCATGATGGTAATCTTGTACCCATCATCCTCTTTTTGAGCATCTTTAACCTGCCATCCCTGGCTCTCTGCGGCCCGTCCGACATTCTCCCTGGATGTATCTGTATCTACCAGGACAAGAATCTCTCCTGAATTCTGTTTCTTGATCTCATCTATGGTCATAATAACGGGCTGGGGGCATGATAACCCCCGTGCATCAACAACTTTACTCATTTATTAAGTCCTTTCTCGTTAAACGGTCTTTTTTCTCATACTAAAACCTATAAAAAAGCAGACAATGAGTCCGATTATCACTGCGGCAATTCCATGCGGTCCTACTCCTTTTGGGGAACTTGCAAGACCAAAGTTATGGGAAAATCCTGCTCCGACAATCATGCCGAAAACAAAGATCGCTGCATCACCATCCCCTTCTCCCGCCAGAAAGAGCTGGCGTCCCGGGCAGCCTCCTGCCAGAGCAAAAGCCAAGCCAGCCAATACCATGCCTCCAAAATTCCAGATCTGCATGGTGTGCGCCACCGGCTGGCCGGCAAAGCCGGGATTGAACTGACCGACAATCAGGTTGGTTATAAAGGCAAGGACCAATAAAGCAAGAAGCCCTGAAAGAAGATGGGCCTGACGAAACAGGATCATATCCCTGAATGCACCCATTGTGCAAAAGCGGCTTCTTTGCGCCAGAAATCCTATGACAAGACCGGCTGCCATCGATATGATCAGGGGGGCATGATGCGCTCCAGGACCTTTAAGGCTGTAAAAAAGGATTCCGCTCTTGGCCGCACCTTTTACCTGGGGAAAGGTGAGCATGAGAAGTAAAAGACCCAGCATGGTCAAGGGCATAAGCCATCCAACGGAAGTGTAGGTTTTGGCCGTACGCCCCAGATTATACCCCCCTTTGAGGAAAAGAGTGCCTGTCCAGATACCTGCGATGAGTCCTGCCATGCCGAATATGGCATTTCCGTCACCGGCCGAAAGCCGCAGCAGGGCACGCCATGGGCAGCCCAGAAAGACCAGGGCGCCTATCATGGCGAAAACTCCCAGCACAAATCTTGCAATCGGAGCGGAACCGGCCCTGGGCCTGAATTCCTTGAAAATATATGCCGCAATTAATGAACCCAGGACAAAACCTATGATCTCCGGACGCATATACTGAACAACCGCCGCTCGATGCAGACCTGTTGCGCCGGCAATATCTCTTTCAAAGCAGGCTACACAGATGCCCATATTGCCAGGGTTTCCAAGTTTTTGAAGGAGTTCGGCAAAGATACCGATCAAAGCCCCCACACTGATAATTCCCCACCGGCTGCTGAATATATTTTTTGCCCCGCCCATAATTTCATCCTCCTTTTCATTTTTTGAAAATGCAGTTTAAAGACCGGCGGTTACCTGCAAAGTAATGAGGCTTTGGTCATCTCCGCTGTAACTTCCTGCAGCATTGAAATCTTTCTTTTGATTGATCATGGTCCAGTCAAGAGTAAGCTTGGCATTATGTCCCTTGAGAAAATAATTCAGACCGATGCTGGGAAAGGTTGTATCGGGACGATCTTCGACATTAAGCCGTTCGTAACGAAAATAGGGCTGTAGCCTTCCATAGCCGATATTGCCCGGCAAAAGATAGCCTCCCTGGATATAATAGATCTGTGCGTCGTCTCCTTTGACAAGCCAGCTATATTTTTGGTCACCGGTTACATTTTTTTCGTCAATATATGCGGCTTCCACAGTTATAGCTCCTTTTCCCACCGGATGATCAAAAAAGAGGTCTATTGTCCAGCCTAAGTTGCTTTGATCTTTCTCTCCATTTAATGTAAGGTCTTTCTGGTAATCACAGCCTGCGCCTAATGCCAGAATCTTCTTTTTCCCCAGGTATGTCCCCTTATTGAACCAGGATGTCTCAGGTTCAAGGAGATTAAATGATACTCTGCCCGTATATCTCAGGCTGTCATCCGGATTGTCATCGTTTTCAACGCCTTCGGATATGCCTAATCTGTACTGCAATTTTCCATTAAAGGGATTTCCCCAAAAGAGGATTCCATCATCCCTTCCGACCTTGCTTGTATAAAAAATGGAGCCTCTTGTGCCCCCCTGTGTAAAGGGAAGGTCGAGCGTAAGAAGGGCAAAGGTCGATTCGGTTCCATAACACCTGGTAAAGGGAATATACATTCTTCCCATCTGCATCTTAAAAGCTTCGTCAAAATTATAATAGATCCAGGCGTCTCTTACAGCTATTCCGGTTCCTAAACCCATGCCGGAATTATCCAGGCCGTCTTGTCCAATTCTGTCCGCGGCAATATGGCCGAAAAAACCCAGATTCGGCATTACCTCTCCCTTTATGGAAAAATAGAACCTGCGGAACATGAAATCATGTAAATCTTTAGTGCCGCCATCTGCGCCCTCTTCAACAAACTGATACCATGCCTGGGTTTTCAGGCCAATCTTAAGTTTGTGATCTGTTATCAGATCGGAAAGCCTGCCTAAAACTTCTTCATTTTTTTCCAGCTTGCCTGCACTCTGCTTGAGTTTTCCAATTTCATTAGTTTTTTCCGCCTCTTTTCTGTTCTCTTTTTCAAGCGCTTCGATTCTTTTTTTTAGTTCATTAAGCTCTCTGTTTTTTTCCTCTTCTATCTGTTTTAACCTGATTTTTAACAGCTCAACCTCTCTATTTTTTTCCCCGGCAAAGGCAGGAAAGTTCGTTGGACAGACTATAATAAATGATAAAAATAACAAGACAAATGAATTCCAGGCCACTCTTTTCATAATTTTCTCCTCCTGAAAAACAATTTTAAATGCGGTTTAAAACAGCTTTGAGCAATAGTCCTATGGTTTTCAGATAATTAATTTCACAAGGTTAGAGGGAGGAAGGCGTATTATAACTCCGGTGACCGATAACGCAGTGAAATTATTTATATGAACATCTATATAAAACCAGATAGCCCGTGCAAATATATCCTGATGATTTTCGGGCCGACAATCTGAGTCATTGCAAAGATTACCGGCAGCGAAAGAGTCCCCGGAACATGAGACCGCTTCACTTGCACCAACAAAACCTCTTTTGATCTAAATTATGGAAAATAAAGATAGCGGAGAATAGAAAGGAATTTACAATTTGTCAAGATGGAAATAACTATAATAAAACCGGTTCTAATAGGAAAAACAGGTGCAACACAAAAGACAGCCCATTTTGCTTTTTAGCCCGTCAAAGTGTCTGAAAACATCTGTTCCAGTGGTTTGTACCATTTTTTTTCGGGATTTGAAAAATTTCTGATTTTGCCCACCACGCCTGCGACCTTTGTTTCTGAAAATTTATCAACCGCCTCTATATTTTCACGGATCATATCTGGTGAGACATCATCTTCTTGATCAATAAAGACTGTTCCAAGTATCTGCATTTCTCTTTTTCGCAGAGCCTCAATCGTCAGCAGAGTGTGGTTGATCGTTCCCAGTCCGGCCCTGGCGGCAATAATGGATTTGGCACCTATAATTTCAATTATATCTATAATCTGCATCTTTTCAGTTACCGGCACAAAGAGTCCACCTGCTGCCTCTATAACAAGCGGGTTATATGAAATAGCTTTTTCATCTACAGCCTTCTGTATTACATCCGGATCTATTTTTTCCCTCTGGTTACGAGCTGCAAAATAGGGGGCTTTTGGATTTTTGAAACAGTAAGTCACTGAATCGGCAGGGTCTTTCTTATTTAAAGACTTTACATTTTGATAAATAAAACAGGCATCGCTATCTGTGTCGGAGGGATCTTTGCAGCCTGTCTGCAACGGTTTGAGATAAAAGGGAGTATATCCTGAATTAAAGAAGAATTGCATTAATAATAAAGATAATACAGTCTTGCCTACACCGGTATCGGTTCCGGCAACAAAAATTTTAAATGCTTCTTTATGAAATTTTTCCATAGACTTCCTTTAATGAATCAACGAAATATCTCACATCCTCTTCTGTATGCAGCGCTGTTATTGCAAATCTGAGTATTGCTCTGTTGATCTGTACGGTGGGATACCTGGCAGGGAGAATAAAGATATCTTTTTTCAGCAGACTCTGCGACACTTTCACACATTCAGTCTCGTCGCCGATTTCTATGGCAAGAATATGAGCATCCCCTTTTATTCGAAATCCCGCTGCCCTAAGCCCTTCTTTCATTTGACGGCTGATTTTTTGCAGCTTTTCTCTTTTGTCATCGCTTTGCGAGACAATATGCAATATATCAATGGCCGATGCAGCATGTGCTTCGGGAAGTGTCGTGGAATAGATAAGGGGGGATGAAAAATTAAAAAGATATTCCTTAAATTCTTTGGGTAAAAGCACAAACGCTCCAAAAAGGCTCATAGCTTTTCCAAAGGTTCCAACTGCTACATCTGCAACCTTTCGGCCGATACCGCGTCCTTTTTCGCCGGCTGCTCCAAACGCATGGGCTTCATCAATGATGCTGAAGAATCCATAACGGTCTTTAAGTCTGCCAAATGCTTCAACATCAAGAAAATCACCATCCATACTGAAAAGTGATTCCGTTAAAACAGCCGTTTGCTGATATCTGTTTGCTTCAAGTCTTTTGCGGAGGTGAGACATGGAATTGTGATTATATCCAAAAAAGTCGGCTTTGCTCAGTGAGATGCCTTTAATACTGCTCGCATGGATATGTTTGTCGAAAATAAGCCTGTCCTTATGTTCAAAAAATGCCGAAATAATACCGAGATTTGCCTGGTAGCCGCTTGGGAAAAAGAGAGCGTCCTCATAGCCGAAATAATCAGCATATTTTTTTTCCGCATCGGCAATAACCGAATAATTTCCTGAAACAAGTCGCGAAGAAGAAGAAGAAGTGCTGTACTTTAGAAAATTGTCGGCAACTTTCTTCTTTAGTGTTTCTGAAATACTGAGACCAAGGTAATCATTGGAAGCGAAATTCAGCACCTTCCGGTTGTCGATAAAGAGGTATTTCCCGTCTTTTTTCCGTATTTCAGGCGGATTTCGATGCAGCCCTGCCTGGTGGGAGGCTTTTAATCTGTTTTTGAACCGCTTTGCAAACATGAAAGAATTTTTTGATAATGGTTTTGTAATAGCTTTTTTTTAAAATTAGTGTCGTAATCGACCAATCCGTAAAGAAATTCGCCTTTGATCCAGAGATCGCCTCCTTTTTTTACCTGCAGAATATAGGAAAATGCGGAAAGGCTCTGTCCTGAAAGCCTGCCATAAAGCATATATTCTCCATTTAAAATCCGTTTTTCCGGCATCAGGCAGCGGTTTACCTTTAATAAAAAGGCGTGCTTTGTAAAACCGGTCAGAAAACGGACATGACAAGCACCTAACTGGGCGAGGGATTCAAGGCCCAAATAGAAGGGGGCATCTGCAAAATTTTTTCTTCCGGTTATCTCCGACTTTTCGGATTTAGTGATTCGATCAAGAAGAAGAAAACCTTTCAATCCTGTATTTATATATATTTTATCTTGCATTTTCTTCTTTAACTTACGCTTTGCTAATTTTTTAGAGGAATTTGTATCCCTTATGCATTGGCGAAGATTCCCTCTCCCTTTCTCCCTATTTCCCCCTCTCACCGTAGTTTCAGGCACTTTGGTTCACAAAATTGAGACCTGAATCCTGCAAGCGCCGAGTTTGCCGAAGACCTGCCTGCGGCAGGCAGGTGCAGGGCGGCAGGAGCGCAGACGTACTGCGATACTTCAAATCCCTGCCGACACCGCAGATTCGGTAAAACCGGCGCTCCCGGAGGGTAAACTATTTTCAAAAACCGCAGCCTTTATGGCCGCATCAAATCAATGCGTGTTATGCAAGTACAACATTTCTATAATTCAGCGAAAGATGGGTTTAAACGCCGACTTTTCTTTTAACGACCAATGCACTGTTCT
>CAZRLQ010000089.1:0-8282 GCA_964600725.1 uncultured Desulfobacterales bacterium | reverse complement strand
AAGCCGATTTATCAGTTTTAAAACAGCTTCTAAGTGTCTTGATATCTGGAAAGGTTTTCAATATTTTGCTTTACACTATCAGCCCTTTCTTTTTCATTCAGTTCTTTATACAGCACAAGTGCCTTTTTGAACCATTGAAGCGCCTTATTGATCTTACGATCAACAGCATATATATATCCAATGTTGGCAAACTGATTAGCTGAATCCAGTTTGCAGCCAATTTTCTCAAAAATGGCAAGAGCATCAAAATAAGCAAACAGTGCATTCTTATTTTCAGCCCTGTCTCTGTGAACAGAACCGATATTCTGCAACTGCAAACCCTTTTCCCTGTTTTCACCCAGAGCATCATAAATTTCCAGCGCTCTTTGGAAGGAGCTCAAAGCATTGTCAAACTCTTTCAAGCTGACATACAGATGCCCAAGATTATTAAGAACCATAGCCTGGCCAAACCTGTTTTCCACACTCTTCAGCAAATCAAAAGATATCTTGTAAGCTTCTAGTGCTTTATCGGGCATGGCTGCATTTAAATAACAATGAGCGATATTGGCTAATTGGAAAGCCTCGTTTTCCTTGTCGCCGAGTTTGGAAAATATCTGTCTCGACTTGGTAAAAAATTCCAGCGCCTTTTCGAAATCACCCTTTTGCAGCGCTGACTGCCCTGTGTTGTCATAGTCATTTGCATCTTTGAATTCATTCTCTTTATTCAATTATATCTTATCCTTCATTATTGCATTATTGCGGATTTGGTACAGGAATTGACCGAAGTGCCAGATCCAAAAGTCCTCTTAACAGTAAATCAACCTTAGGAACGGGAACAAAATCACTTAATTTGGATTTAACTTATCATATAAATGATAACCTTGGCAAGTTTTAGACTCAGCCGTAATTGGGGCGAGGTGATAAAAATCTTCCACAGCTCTAACGATTTTCGCTTCAAACCCTTGCATTTAAAATAGCTTCTTAAAGCCGCGTCAAGGAATTTTTTTGATCTAGCAGGCAGGATGGTATGATTATTGCGTTACAGAACGAAACCAGATGCCTGCCAAATAAAGAGTAACTTCTAGAAATGTTAGGGCAACGATGGAAAAATCCCCTTCAATCCCCCCTTTTTCAAAGAGGGAAGCATATAGGTGCCCGGACTTATTGATAAGTTACTTCGAATCAAATCAACTGTTTGATATATTAATAAAAAGATGTTTGGCAGGAGGGGGTTTTAAAGCTCAGTATCCGTTTCTTAAATTCTTTACTGTAACTTTTGGATTTTTCTTTTTTCATTTTGGATTTGCTCTTTTCAGTTTTTTGAATATCGAATTACTATCAAAAAATTTTCAGCTAATTTAGGGAACTAAAGAGACTGTGTAATCTTTTTCATCTTGTTCGGTTGTATTTTTCACAATACATTGGTGCTGTTTATCAAAATGGTTAAGAAGGTTGTCCCTCCCGGAAATATATGAATCGAAATTCTGGAAAGGAGCCTTATTGCCAGTTTAAGGAGATATAGAAATGATTGAAAAAGTTTATATGGAAAATAATGGTTCGGCTGTTTTTAAGTGTCTAAAATGTGGTAAGTTTTGGCCTATGAAAGTTTCCAAATATGAAAGCCTTGACAGGAAGGTCATAATAAGGTGTAAGTGCCCATGCGGTCATTCTCAGACAGTTCTTTTGGAAAGAAGACAATGGTTTCGTAAAGCAACCAATCTTCCAGGTCAATACATACAGTTAGTTTCAGGTAAAAAAAACAATATGGGCATTATGACGGTAAAAGACCTGTCTAAAGATGGTTTGAAGGTGGAAATCAATGGGAATTCAACCCTTGTTTTTTAATATCAGCGACATGCTTTTACTGAAGTTTTGGTTGGACGACAAGCGTAAATCGCTGATCGAAAAAAATGCGGTGATAAAAAACTTGAAAAGCAATTATATATGTTCTAAATTTTGTTTTCAGAATGACTATGATAAGGCATTTGGGTTTTATCTGACTATTTAGAACTTGCTGAACAATCATGATCGCACTGCCACAAGGGTGCTCACGGAGTAATGAGTACTCCGTAACGAGTTCAAGCTGCTTTAAATTGAGTCTATACATGATTTTGGCATCGGAAGGCGCAAGGTTTTTGGGAAGAATCAACGCTTTTCTGCGCATTTACGGCACCATAGATAGTAAATTTTACACACTTTTTCAATAGCTTACCTGTTGTTCAGATAACTTCTCAAAAAGCTCAGGCAACGATGAGAAAATCCCTCTCAATCCCCCTTTTCAAAGGAGGGAGCACAGAGGTGCCCGAACTTTTTGAAAAGTTACCATTTTTAACCTGAAATTATTGAGATTTCCAAGAATCAAGTATCAGGGGAGAAACGGTAAATGTTAGAAAAAATTTTCCGACTTTCCGAAAACAGCACAACGGTTCGCACCGAACTTATTGCAGGATTTACCACCTTTTTGACTATGGCGTATATTATAGTGGTACAGCCTCTGGTTCTTTCCGGCAAAATGTTTGGTTTTGAGACAGGTATGGATTTTGGTGCTGTGATGACGGCAACATGTTTGTCCGCATCTGTTGCCACGGGTATAATGGCCTTATATGCCAGGTATCCGATTGTTCAGGCCCCCGGAATGGGAGAAAATTTTTTTTTAGTCTTCTCGGTGCTTCCGGCCGCAACGGCTGCTGGTTTCTCAAATAACTGGCAGATTGGTCTGGGCGTTGTATTTATTTCCGGAATTCTTTTTTTTATTCTTTCCATTGCAGGGGTTCGCGAGAAAATCCTTGATGCAATAAGTCCCAGCATGAAAAATGCAATGGCGGTAGGCATAGGACTTTTTATTGCCTTTATCGGTCTTCAGAATGCAAATCTTATTATAACTTCGGCATCCATAGTTGATACCGGTCATGGAATTAGCCTCAGTCCTGGAACACTGGTAAAATTGAATTCTGATTTTGCTTCAGTTGATATGCTGGTCTTTTTCTTCGGCCTGATAATTACATCTGTTCTTCATGCAAGAGGCGTCGTCGGCTCCATTCTTTTAGGTATTATCGGCACTACAGTATTATCTGTAATTTTAAAAGCAATTCTGGTTATTGCTCCGGAATTTTTTTTACACTTACACATGTTTTCCGGTTCAAAGCTGGCAAACCAATTTACCTTTAGTTCCAAAATTGTTTCAATGCCGCCTTCCGTTGCTCCAACTTTTTTAAAGATGGATCTTAAAGGCGCTCTTTCCGGGACAATGATACCGTTTATCATTATTTTCCTTTTCATGGATGTTTTCGACACAATCGGAACATTAATCGGCGTAAGTGAGCGGGCGGGTTTTATCAAAGATAATAAGCTGCCGCGTGCAAACAGGGCTCTTATTTCAGATGCGGTGGGAACCGTTGTTGGTGCAGGTCTTGGTACAAGTACGGTGACAAGTTTTATTGAAAGTGCTGCAGGGGTAGAACAGGGTGGAAGGACAGGACTTACAAGTATTACCGCCGCTGCATTATTTATTATATCACTCTTTTTTTTCCCTGTTGTTATGATGATTGGCAGCTATGCTGTGATTACAGCACCTGCTTTGGTTGTTGTAGGGGCCATGATGATACAGAATGTAAAAAAAATCAAATGGCCTGACTATGGTGAATCTATCCCGGCTTTCCTTACAATAATCGGCATACCCTTATCCTATTCCATTGCAGACGGCCTGGCACTGGGCTTTATCAGCTATCCGATCATAAAGCTGTTCAGCGGGAAGGGAAAAGATGTTGATTGGGTCATGTATCCGTTATCGGCCGCGTTTTTTATTTATTTTGTTGTTTTTCGTTCTTAATTGGCTGTTTAGTTACGTTAAGCAGCGCATTTTCCACGGGATTGATCAGACGGGTTGTTATGACAAGATCTCCAGAATTCAGACCTGCTGATACAAATGCTTGATCACCCTCTATATAAGCTATTTTTACAGGTACTGTTTTCAAGCGATTATTAACGGAAATATAGACTGTATTTTCAAAACTGACAGACCATCTGGGAAGTCTGAAAACATTATGTAATATTTTGCCAGGAATTTTGACAAAACAGAAAAGGCCTTCAACCAGCGGCAGTTCATCAGGTGTATTTGGCAATGCATTTTTCGCTTTAACCCGGATGGCGGTTGTGATAGTCCTGGTCTTTGGGTCGAATTTGACAATACGATGCAGTCGTCCTTTCCAGAAGTGGCCGCTTTCTTCTTCTGCCCAGTAAATTTTGCAATCTGCCGGGACCAATTTGCTGAACCAGGCTATATTGTTGCATGATTTTTTATCATTAAAACGAAGCCATGACTTAACATCCATACTGTCCAGCGGCACCTGTATTTCCAATATGGAATCATCCGCAATTGTTATAACATTAACTCCTGGTTTGACATATTCTCCTATTTCAAGAGAAACTTTTTTAATCCTGCCCCTAAAGGGCGAACGAACTTCGCACCGTTCCAAATTTGTTTTTGCAACTGTAAATGCAGCCAGGGCTGCTGCAAGATTGCTTTGTGCTTCTTTAATCCTGATAGGAAAGAGTTTTACTGCCTTGTCTGCCTGGTCTGAGATGTCAACAGCGGCATTGTATGCCTGTTCTGATGCATCAACCCTTGAACGGGTTCCGACATTATCCTTTTCAAATAAACGCCGCACTCTGTCAAACTCCGCCTTTCCCAAATCACGATTGCGGATAAGCGTTTTTAGGCGTTTTTTGGATATAGCGTATTCGGTTTTTAATTGTAAAATTAAATTCTTCCGTCTGTAAACATCTGCTTCAGCTTGATCATAAGCTGCTTTGTAATTCCGCGGATCTATTTTAAACAGGACCTCACCATTTGGAATAATTTCTCCTGCTTCGAGGTTTTTATGAATTTTTACGATCTTTCCGGAAACTTCAGGTGCGATCGATACCACATTCAGAGCCTTTACCTCTCCATAGCCGGTAATAAATACTTGTATGTCTTCTAATTCAATACGTTTTGCCTCAACCTGCAAAGGACGTTCGTTATATTTAATTTCAGCCGGTGGTTTCTTCATTTTTGTCAAGCCGTACATCCCCAGCAGGCCGACCATAAGTAAAGCAGCACAGATGATTACCCGGATAATAAGATTTACTTTTTCTTTTGACAATCTGGATAATATCATTTTATTTTACTTAAATTATGCATAATCAGCCTCAAAAAAAGAAACATTTCAAAAAGTTCGGGTATTAATGAGTCTGTTGATTTATGAAGATTTTCGTTCGAGATCAAGGCATGCGAAAAAATAACCGGAGACATATAGTTGATATTCGTACAGATTCATTGATAGGGATAGAATACGAGCTATTCCCTGAATAGTCTTATCATCCTTATCTATGAAGCTATCCTGAAATGAAAAATTTTTGCGGCCCGTGCGGTTAGAATGATTGCGTCGTCTTGCGTAAAAATATTTAGCCACCCGCTCGTTAAGCTCGTTCGCCCCACACAAACGCACACGGACAAAAAACACCATATATGCCGGTGACTAATAAGTGTGTCTGTGTGGATCCGTGGCTAATAAATGTATACTCGATGTTCAAGTTTTTTGAGCTATTCAAAAATCATCTTTATATAACCTGTTGATTTTATTAGTCTGGTGTATTTGGAAGAACTTTTTGTATTCTAATAAATTCAGCGACTTATAAAAAAACTTGATCATCGAGTCCAAGAATTACTGTAAATTCTTCACAAAAAATACGGGTTAAAAGCAATGGCAACCATACTTATCGGGCCTAAATGCTTGCTGGAAGGATTTGGATTGATTTTAAAGCCTGACTTGCGGCGATTTTTTATGATTCCTGTTTTACTCAATATCGTCGTATTTTCCATACTAAGCTGGCTTTCAATATACTGGTTCAGCGATTTCATGGACTTGACCATCCCAAAGGGGGAGAGCATATTGATTACCCTTGTTCGAACGATTTTCTGGCTGTTTTTTGCCGCTTCAGTTCTGCTCATTATATTTTTCTCATTTTCTATGGTTACTAATTTAATCGCTTCACCATTTAACGGTCTTCTATCTGAAAAGGTGGAAACCTATTTAACCGGCAATAAACCTAAAGAATCTGAAAGGTTTTTAGATATTGTCGCTGGAATACTCCCATCATTTCTTAATGAACTACGAAAAATATCATATTTTTTCGTTATCGGCAGTATAATTCTCATTATATCTTTCATACCGATATTAAATATTATCGCCCCTTTTATTTGGTTCATTTTTGGATCACAGATGCAATATATTGAATATTTAAGCTATCCCATGGAAAATCATGGGCTTTACTTGAAAGAAATCAGAAAGCTGGCAGCGAAAAGAAGACTTCTATGTTTCAGCTTCGGACTTTCTGTTATGTGCATGACCATGATCCCTTTGATTAATTTCCTTGTCATGCCCGCATCTGTTGCCGGTGCTACTACTATGTGGGTAAGGCACTGGGAAAAAAGCATATCTTCCGTTTAATAAATGAGTCCCTTGAGTTATGGTCTTTTCGTCCGATTTCTGCGTTATGCTAAAAAAAATAATCCTTACGAATATCAACCATATGCTCCGGTTATTTTTTTGCACGTCTTGATCTCGAACAAAAATCCTTATAAATCAACAGATTCATAAATCAATTTTCCCTGATCATCTGAATGCCGGATGTCATCTTTTTAATTAGAGGCTCAAGTGTCGATTCATCATTGGCGGAAATCGCTATTCCATTAAGAAAAGAAGTCAAATTACTTATAACTTTCCGATTAACACGATCTTTTTTATTCAGCACATTAATCAACGGAATATGATGCAATTCAAGCTGATAAAGTATTTTCTCAACAGATTTAATATTTTCTTTATAATTAGGATTGCTGATATCTATTACATGCAGCAGAAGATCAGCGCCTTCCAATTCTTCAAGGGTTGCCTTAAAGGCAACCATGAGCTCTTTGGGAAGATCTTTGATAAAACCGACTGTATCGGATATTATGACATTGATATCTTTGGGAAATTTAAGCCGCCTGCTCGCTGGATCGAGGGAGGCGAAAAGGCTGTCTTCGACCTTTACATTGCTCTTTGTAAGTGTATTTAGCAGAGTCGATTTTCCGGCATTTGTATATCCAATGATAGAAATAAGGGGGAGCTCTCTTTTATTCCGTCTGGATTTCTGCCGCGAACGCTGTTTTCTTATATTGGACATGGCTTTCTCCAGGTGAGCAATTCGGTCACGCACCCGTCTTCTGCTTATCTCAAGCTTTGTCTCACCGGGTCCCCGTCCCCCGATACCTCCGGTGAGGCGTGACATAGCAGTATTTTTTGTGATTAAACGTGGAAGTATGTACTTTAATTGAGCTAGTTCAACCTGCAGCTTCCCTTCATTTGTCTTGGCATTTTGTGCAAAGATATCAAGTATTAACTGGGTTCTGTCAATAACCTTTATATCGACCTTCTCTGTTATGGAACGTATCTGTGACGGGTTTAATTCCTGAGCAAAAACTATAATTGTTGCAGCTTTTTGAAGGGCAACAAGAGTCAGTTCACGAATTTTTCCAGGTCCCATCAGAAATATTGGATTAACCTTTTTGCGTTGTTGCAGCACTGTTCCAACAACATCAATTTTACTCGTTTCCGCAAGTTCGCCAAGTTCAGCGAGTCTTTCTTGGGCAATACGCTTTGAGGCTGATGTGACACTGATTAAAATTGCACGCTCTTTGCCTTTGCTGGAATCATATAATGATCTTGCATAAGCGAGTTCGTCTTCAAGAGCATCTATAAGCTCAAGACATCCCATATCAAGTTGTTCAGGTTTTAAGGAAAGCAGATGATAAAAATTGCCATCCAAATTTTTCGGCAGAATGTGAGCAACATGAATTTTATCAGGTCTGCCGTCTTTTGTAATTGTAACAGCTGCTATAAGGTCGAGCTTCAATAGAGTAAGATCGGTGATATCATCTTGTGTCAAGGATTCATTATTGAGATGGGTATGAATGCATCTAGCTCCTTTTAAGCGACCAGGAGAAGTGCGATATTCACTTAGATCAGGAATTTCAATCTGTTGATAATCCCCAACAATTACATAAACTATCTTTCCTAACCTATTAACTAATATACCTATTTGCCTGCGGATTTCATAAGAGAGGTTACTTATCTCACGGGCAAGTTCAGGTGTAACTATATATTCGGCAGGAATACGCCGTCTATACAGCCTCTCAAGCCTTTTGAAATAACTGGCTTTAAGACCGCCTGTGTTACCAAAAATTTTTTTCATATGGTATCTTTAAGTTTTTTGAATAAAAA
>CAZRLQ010000088.1:0-8329 GCA_964600725.1 uncultured Desulfobacterales bacterium | reverse complement strand
AAGGATGCCCAAAAGCCCACCTGTTTACAGACTCTGCTTTTTACCTAACCTCTATGTCTTCCCGTACCTTGAACCTGCCGGCGTGCGGATATTCAGAAGATCAGGCGCGGACAGGTCAGACTCAGTTTGTAATTTTCTAAGATATTACTTTAATATTCACAAACTTAGAAAAGACTTTTAAAGGATGCCTCGCGGGCTGTCCTGAAATGAAAAATTTTTTGCAGGGTCAAGGAAGGCGCAGAGATTACGAAAAATAGCCGTTTTACGACAGCCTCTCCGGATATCACCTGGTAATGCCTCTATGGGAAGATTTGATAAATTTGATAATATTGACAACTTCCGGTATCTGCTCCACCTCAGCTTTCACTCTTTCAATCGCTTCGTTTATTGTAAGGCCGATACGAAAAATAATTCTATAGGTTTTCTTTAATATAGATATCTTTTCCTGGGTAAACATGTTCCGCTTTAATCCTACACGGTTTAAACCGTACAGTTTTGCGCGATCACCGGCAGCTATAACATATGGCGGGATATCTTTTACCACTGCCGCCTTTCCTCCGATATATGCGTAATCTCCGATCCTTACAAACTGGTGAATTGCCGTGAGCCCGCCGATAGTTACATTGTCACCGATGGTTATATGTCCGGCAAGAGTCGAATTGTTTGCAAATATAACATTTCGGCCTGTTTTACAATCATGAGCAATATGAGTGTATGCCATCAAAAGATTTTTTTCACCCACTTCAGTGATACCCGTACCAAATGCTGTTCCCCTGTGTATTGTAACAAATTCACGGATAATTGTGCCGCGGCCGATTTCTACCCAGGTTTCTTCCCCCTTGAATTTAACTGCCTGTGGAACGGCTCCTATCGCGGCAAATTGAAATATTTCGCATTCCGGCCCGATGTTTACAAATGGTTCAATGATAACATGCGGTCCAATAACGGTTCCGGATCCTATTGAAACATTTTTTCTAATAATCGAATACGGACCTATTTTAACATCAGCATCTAAGTTTGCTTCAGGATCTATGATGGCAGTTGGATGTATCATGGTTTTTCTCCAAATGCAGCGGTAATTTCCGCTTCAGACACAATTTTCTCATCGACAAAGGCAATTCCTGATGTTTTGATCACCCTTGACCTTCTTTTTAAAAATTTTACCTCTATTATGAGCTGATCTCCGGGCACAACCGGCTTTCTGAATTTAACTCTGTCCATTCCCGTAAAGTACATAAGCCTGTCTTCTGTTTCAGAAGGGGCGGATTCAGACAAAAGGATGCCTCCTGCCTGGGCCATGGCTTCTACTATAAGTACGCCCGGCATAACCGGATCTTGCGGAAAATGCCCCTGAAAAAAAGGTTCGTTTATCGTTACATTTTTCAGGGCTACAATCTTTTCATCAGGTTCAACATCAAGGATTCGATCGATGAGAATAAACGGATACCTGTGAGGCAATCTGCTCATAATATGTTGAATATTATATCTTGTTTTCATTTTTCTTCAATCTTTTTCAGTCTTTTGTCGATTTCTGAAAGCTTTTTTTTAAGCGCCGGAAGCATCGGTATAATCCGCTGAACTCTAAGCCACAGCTTATGCGGCATTTCCGGCGCCCCTGAAACGACCTCTCCATCTGAAACAGACTTGCCGACTCCTGCCTTAGGCCCTACTATTGCATTATCTCCTATAGTAAGATGTCCTGCTATTCCGGCTTGGCCTGCCAATATAACATTTTTGCCGATAGAAACACTTCCCGAGATTCCAACCTGCGCCACAATGATACAATTTTCATCTACTGTCACATTGTGAGCAATATGGACAAGATTGTCTGTTTTAACCCCGTTTTTTATCCAGGTCTTACCGAAAGTGGCTCTATCAATTGTATTCCCAGCACCTATTTCAACGTCATCATCGATCTGGACAATACCTGTCTGGGGGATCTTGCAGTATTTTTCCCCATCAGGAGCAAAACCGAAACCGTCACTTCCGATTACCGTTCCTGCATGAATTGTCACTCTGCTGCCGATCTTGCATCGTTCAAGAACAGTCACGTTTGGATATATAACAGCATCATTTCCAATAATGACATTATTTTCAATAACAACGCCCGGATAAAGCGTTACACGATCACCAATGGTGACATTGTCATGAATCATTACAAAAGGAGCAACTGATATATCTTTGCCAAAGATAAAATTTTTGCCGGTATAAGCCAATGAACTGACACCTGTCTTCTGGCGCGGCTTCGGGTAAAAAAGATTTAAGATCTTTGCAAAAGCCACCTGAGGATTGTCTGCCCGCACAATATTCATATCTGCTTTCTGAAATCGGCGGGGAACGATAATGGCACCTGCCCTGGTTTGATTTATATTTTTCAGATATTTTGCGCTGCCCGCAAGTGTAATATCCTCTGAAGTCGCATCTTCAAAAGCTGCAGCACCACGGATCTTCTTTTCAGGGTCTCCTTTAATCTCGCCATTAACAATTTCGGCTATCTTGACAAGGGATATTTCCATTTTCTTGCAATCATTCCTATTTATCTTTTTTTATCCTTGTTCTTTGCAAACCATGAATTGTAATCCTTTACCAGTTTATCCGTTAAATCTATTTTATTCGGACAATACAATACTCCTCCCTGTCTCTTTTCAATTATAATAAGATAACCCTCCTCTTTTCCCACTTTCTCAACAAAATCAAGAACTTCTTTTTGTATACGTGTAATAAATCTTTCTTGAATATCCCTTGCTTCCAATTGATATCTATTTTTAAGAGTCTTAAGATCATTCAGCTTGATCCTGAATTCGCGTTCCTTTTCTTCACGCATCTCCTTTTTCATAACCATGCTTTCACGCTCAAGTCTCTTTTTGAGCGCTTCAATTTCGGCCCCTTTTTTCTTAAGATCATCCTCCATCCTTTTACCCTGTTTGTTGATTTCAGCCTGTGCCAATTTGCCAGCACTTGAAGTCTCAAGAATTTTTTGAAAATCAACCACTCCAATCTTGGCGATGTCTGCACCGTATAAAGAAACTGCAAATATAAAAAAGAAGCAGACAGTTGCAGCAAAAACTGTTCTAAAATGAAGCATTTGGATTCTCCTTGCTAAATTTTTCTTAAATCATTTTAAAAAAAGACTTGCCAAGCGGCTCTTTTTTGAAAATTTGGCCAAAATAGCCAATAGCTATCAATAGTAAGCAGATAAAGCGAACAGGCGGCCATAAATGCTGTTTTTATAATAGACCTACATAAAGCATGTTCAGGCATATAACGCAAGGGGAAATCACTGCCTCTGTCTGAATTTTCCCAAACGATTTTTTAAGATTCTTTTAAAATAAAACTATTTTCACTGCCTGTAATATGCTATGAATTATAATAATTTGATCGGCAATGGCTATTTACTCGCTCTCTTGGCGTCGGTTTTAAATTTTGCGCAAATTTAAAAAAATTCGCATGTTTTCCGGTTTATTTTTTTCCTGAAAGCCAAGTGCTGATAGCTGTTCATCACAGATCACCGCACTAATCCGTGATGAACCATTTTTGAAAAGAAGGGGAAGATAAAATATGACAGATGCCGTACTGCTTGTGGGAGACAGAGTGGTGATAGAAGCCGGGCATCTTCAGAATCTGCTGCAGGCATTGATCAACACGGGCTTTCAACTGGTCGGCCCCATAATCCGCAACGGTGATTTAGTATATGGAGAGCTGAAAACAGCCGCGGATTTGCCTGTCGGCTGGACAGATGATCAGGAAAGCGGTACTTTCCGGCTCAAACCGAGAGGTGATGAGGCTTTTTTTGGTTTTGGCGTCGGCCAGCATTCATGGAGGCAATACCTGCTGCCTTCTCGATGCAGGTTGTGGCATGCCAGGCGCGATGGAAACAGCTTTGTTATAACTTCCAACCGGCAAGAAGCTTTTAGATATGCTTTCATAGGTGTACATGCCTGCGATCTTCAAGCCATTGCCATCCAGGACAGAATCTTCTTAAAGGGAAAATATATCGAGCCTTCTTATAGAGAGCAAAGAGAGACTCTTTTTATAGTTGCTGTAAACTGCACTCAAGCCGGAGGTACATGTTTCTGTACTTCTATGGGCACCGGTCCAAAAGCTGTTTCCGGTTTTGATCTGGCATTGACTGAAATTCTTACAACTGCGAAACATTGTTTTTTGGTGGAGGTGGGCAGCGGCCGGGGAGCAGGAGTTCTGCGAAACGTACCCCATACTTCAGCAACAGCAGAGGTGCAGGAGCAGGCGGAGAGGCTGTTGCAGAAGACGGCCGCACAAATGGGTCGTCAAATGGATACCGTGGAAATCAAGGAATTGCTCTATCGCAATTATGAAAACCCCCGATGGGAAGAGGTGGGCGGCCGTTGTCTTAGTTGCGGAAATTGCACCATGGTTTGTCCCACCTGCTTTTGCCAGGCCATCGAAGATATAACCGACTTAACCGGCCAAGAGGCTGAACGCTGGCAACGATGGGATGTCTGCTATACACTCGACCATTCCTATATTCACGGAGGAAGCATCAGGTCTTCGGCAATGGCGCGTTATCGGCAATGGCTGACTCATAAGCTCGCCACCTGGATAGACCAGTTCGGCTGCTCAGGCTGCGTCGGCTGTGGCCGCTGTATCACATGGTGCCCTGCAGCCATTGACATTACTGAAGAAATCAATGCAATTCGAAAAAGTGATTCAGTATAACAGATTTTTAAAAATATGGTTTAAAGGAGCATCCCATGGAAACACTGGAATCAATTCTGGCCGAACATTCTTTTTTAAAAGGTCTGGAACACCGGTATCTGAAGCTTTTGACTCAGTGCGCTTCTTTGGTAAACTTTAGTCCAGGACAAGTAATCTTCACGGAGGGAGAGAAAGCCAGGCAATTTTTCCTCGTAAGACATGGCAAAGTGGCGCTGGAAATCCATCGGGCCAGGCGGGGACCCATTACCATCAAAACTATCGGCAAGGGAGACGTACTCGGATGGACATGGCTTGTTCAGCCGCATCACTGGCATGTCGATGCACGTGCCGTCGAACTGAGCCGCGCTGTTTCTCTTGATGTACCATGTGTGCTGCATCTTTGTGAAACCGACCATGACTTTGGTTATGAAATTATGAAGCGCTTTTCACATGCCCTGGTGCAAAAGCTTAAATCATTAAATCTCCAATTAGTGGATTTCTATGATGACTGATCTTAAAGTTCAATTCAATCAAAGTACTTCTTTATCGGATCCCATGCTCTCTTATCCTTATCAGATCCAGCGGGTCCGCAGGGAAAGCCGGGACACTTTTACCTTGACTCTGCAGCCCGCTTCAGGTCCGAACCGCTTTCTCTTTCTCCCGGGACAATTTAATATGCTTTATCTCTTTGGGGTGGGGGAAGTTCCCATATCCATCAGTGGAAATCCGGCCGATACCCAAAATGTTGTGCATACGGTTCGCGCCGTAGGCGCCGTAACCAAAGCGATACAAAAATTAAAAAAAGGAGATGTCTTGGGGCTGAGAGGGCCATTTGGCTCTGCCTGGCCGGTTGCAGAATGTCGGGGAAATGATATGGTAATAGTCGTCGGCGGTTTGGGGCTTGCTCCCATCCGCCCTGCGATTTGCGATATTTTGGCGCACCGGCCCGAGTATGGAAATTTTGAATTGATCTATGGCGCCAGAAGCGCTAAAGACTTACTTTACAAAAAAGAATTGGAACAGTGGCGGAGCCGCTTTGATTTCCATGTCAATGTCACTGTAGATTCAGCGGAACCGGATTGGCAAGGTGATGTCGGATTGGTTACCGCCATTATTCCACGGGCCCGCTTTGATCTGTTTCATACTGTCGCATTTGTTTGCGGCCCAGGAGTCATGATACGTTTTGTAGTCATGGAGCTCCTTCAGCGAGGTTTAAAAATGGAAAATATCTTTGTATCTTTGGAACGTAATATGAAATGCGGTATCGGCCTTTGCGGTCACTGTCAGTTCGGTCCTTTTTTTATCTGCAAGGATGGACCTGTATTCTCTTTCGACCGCATCCAGAAGTGGTTTAATTTGAGAGAAATTTAAACATGCCTGGTACCCCAAAACTTGCCGTATGGAAATTCGCTTCCTGTGATGGTTGTCAATTGACTCTTCTGGACTGCGAAGAGGAGCTGCTGGCCATTACCCGGAAGCTGCGGATTGCCAATTTTCCGGAGGCCACCCGGAAGGTGATCCGAGGTCCTTATGACCTGTCATTAGTTGAGGGCTCTATTACGACAGAAGATGATGTAAAACGGATTAAAAAAGTACGGCGGGCTTCAAAATTTTTAGTGGCTATAGGTGCCTGCGCCACTGCCGGAGGCATTCAGGCACTCCGCAATTTCAGCGATATCGAAAAATATGTTTCTTTGGTGTATGCCCGTCCTGAATATATTCAGACCCTTGAAAAATCAACACCTATTGCCGCACATGTGCCGGTCGATTTTGAACTGCGAGGCTGTCCGATCAGTAAAGAACAGTTGATCGAGTTGATCAGCGCCTTTCTCTGCGGCCGCAAACCTAACATTTATCCACATAGTCTCTGTCTGGAATGTAAAATACGGGGTAATATCTGTGTTATGATCGCCCATGGTATTCCCTGCCTGGGGCCTGTAACACACGCCGGCTGCGGGGCCCTCTGCCCTGCTTATCGCCGCGGATGCTACGGCTGTTATGGACCCAAAGAGACGCCAAATACCGCCTCATTGAGCAACCGGTTCCGTCTGTTAGGGGTGCCAAAAGACGATCTTATGCGAATGTACCGTAACTTTAATGCTTTTGCTGAGCCCTTTTGCCGGGAGAGTAAAGCTAATGAATAAGACTGTTAAAGTAGATTTTCTTGCCCGGGTGGAAGGCGAAGGCGGTCTTTATATCAAAATAAAAAATGATCAGGTGGTTAATGTCCAGCTGAAAATTTTTGAGCCTCCCCGTTTTTTTGAAGCTTTTTTAAGGGGCCGCAAGTTTACCGAGGCTCCTGATATTACAGCCCGTATCTGCGGTATCTGCCCCATTGCCCACCAATTGAGCACCGCTCAGGCTCTGGAAGATGCTTTGGGGATAAAAGTAGGCGGACCGCTGCGTGACCTGCGGCGACTTATCGCTTGTGGAGAGTGGATTGAAAGCCATGTGCTTCACATTTATATGCTGCATGCGCCTGACTTTCTGGGCTACACCGATGCCATACAGATGGCCCGGGATTATCCAGAGATTGTAGAGCGCGGGTTAAAATTAAAACAGACAGGTAATGAGATTGTGGCTCTCTTGGGAGGACGATCAATCCATCCTGTCAATGTGCGGGTAGGCGGCTTTTATAGCGTGCCTGAAAAAAAAGATCTGGTCATGATTGCCGAGAAGTTAAAATGGGGCCGTGAAGCAGCCCTGGAGACCGTACGCTGGACAGCTACCCTCCCCTTTCCGGAGATGGAGTATGATTATGAATTCGTCGCCCTGTATCATCAGTCTGAATATCCTCTCAATGAAGGTCGCATAGGCTCTACCAAGGGTCTGGACATCGCGGCGCAGGAGTATGATGATTATTTTGAAGAGGAGCAGGTTTCCTATACAAATGCCCTGCACTCGGTGTTAAAGGATCGAGGCGCCTATTTTGTCGGACCCATGGCCCGCTACAATCTGAACTTTGACCTTTTTCCTTCTTCGGTACAAGAGGCCGCCCGGCAGACCGGGCTGTCCTCATTCTGCTGTAATCCCTTCCAGAGCATTATCGTGCGCAGTCTGGAAGTTCTTTATGCATATGAAGAAGCACTTCGTATTATCGAACAGTATGAGATGCCGGACCAGCCTTATCTGGAAGTACCCCTTCGGGCAAAAGTGGGTCACGCGCTCACCGAAGCTCCGAGGGGCAGTCTGTATCATCGATTTCGCATAGATGAGCAGGGGATCATCCAGGATGTCAAGATTGTACCCCCTACCTCCCAGAATCAAAAGATCATGGAAAGCGACCTGTACCAGGTAGCAAAGCAGAATCTGAATCTGCCTAAGGATAAACTCTCATGGATTTGTGAACAGGCCATCCGGAATTATGATCCTTGTATTTCCTGCTCGGCACATTTTTTGAAAATTCATCTGGAACGCTTCTAAAAGGGACGACCCTGCTCTAAAACTCCCAATACTATTATATTTCTGACAATATGAGAGCTTTCCAAAATATCCCCTTTCGCTTAATTTCCGCGCTCGTCTGCTCGATGCACCTGTCTGCAAGCAGACACGAACACAGGCTGGCTTGAAGTTGAATGAAATTAAGTTTTTTCAAAGGTCTCTATATTTCCAAATATCTCCATGAAACTTTTACCCAAAATAGAAGCCGCATTAA
>CAZRLQ010000087.1:0-8361 GCA_964600725.1 uncultured Desulfobacterales bacterium | reverse complement strand
TGAAACCTTTGCAAAATGTCAATTTACTGTGCCTGGCTCAAACTGTAACCATCAAAATACTTCTGAATTCAAGCTGCTGCGTAAAGTGAAACTTTAGTGTAATGAACAGGCGGTCTCCAAGATTGGTTAAAAAGGGATATTTTCAAACAAAATATTATCAAATTTCTGTTATCTCAAACCAGGAGGCTGTCCAAAATGACCTATTATTTTAAAACCTCAGCTTCATCTGCTTTCAGACGACCCTCTTTTCACAAAAATCAAAAAACAGCTTCTAGCTGTTCCAGTTCATTAACCGGATTGGCCAAATTTATGCCTCAAACCTGCTGAGTTATTCTTGAATGAACCCCCAACAGGAATCCATTAAACGAACGTTGAGAAAATAAATGAACGTTGAGAAAAACGAAAATTTAATCATCCGAATATTTCATGTATTCAAAAGATATGGTTCAAAAAATGCTTTAAATGAAATCAGCCTGGATGTTTCTAAAAATGAACTTCTTTTTATAAGCGGTCCAAGTGGTGCGGGGAAAACCACCTTGCTGAAACTTCTGTACCTTGATGAACCTGTATCAGAAGGACAGATATTGATCGATGGAATGAATTTATCAAGAATTTCTCACAGACGAATACCATTTCTAAGACGAAAGTTCGGGATAATTTTCCAGGATTACAAGCTCATACCCACAAAAACTGTGTTTGAAAACGTAGCCCTTGTGCTCGAAGTAATGGGAAAAAAAAGACGGTTGATTCAAAAAAAAGTAAAAACCGTTCTTAGAATCGTTGGAATGGAAGAAAATATTAACTCTTTTCCTCCAAGCTTGTCAGGCGGTGAGCAGCAAAGAGTTGCCGTTGCCAGGGCAGTTGTTGCCGACCCCAAAATAATTTTAGCAGATGAACCAACCGGCAGTCTGGATCCTGGATCGGCAGATATTATTCTCGGCCTTCTTAAAAAATTTCATGCGCGTGGTACCACCGTTATTATTGCAACCCATAATCTGAGCATTATTCGTAAAATGGGTGGAAGGGTTGTTCTTCTTAAGAAGGGATACTTGCAATCATCAACAAATTTTGTCAATAAACTCAGGGCATTTTAACAGGGCAATCGCATTTGAGCTGGGTATAATGCTTTCAATAGAATTGGAATTTTCCTCGGATTATGATAATCTTTATTAGAAAAGCAATACAAGATATTTTGGAAAATAGATTTTTAAATATCATCACCATTTTTACAATGGCGCTGTCAATTCTTATCGTCAGCACTTTAACTCTTTTTTTTGTAAATGCTGATGATGTAATGAATTTTTGGAAAAAAGGCTTAAAGATAATGGTATATCTAAAACCTGATGTTCCCAAAGTAGAAGTATCTGGAATTAAAAAAAAAATTCAAGCTATTCAAGGCGTTCAAGAAATCAGGTTTATCTCAAAAGCAGATGCCTTAAAACAGCTTAAAGAACAGATGAAACATCAGGCATCTCTTTTTGAAAATCTAAGCAAAAACCCGCTGCCCGATGCTTTTGAAATCCGAATAATATCTTCTTCTCAAGACTGGAATGAAGTTGAAAGATTGTCAAACAGAATCAAGTCGATTCCCCAGGTAGATGAAGTAGAATACGGTCAGTTGTGGCTCGACCGTTTTGCAAATATTTACAATCTGTTCAGGTTGACGAGTTATGCAATGGGCGGCCTGTTTTTTACAGCTTCTGTTTTTATTGCAGCAAATACATCCCGTCTTGTACTTTATTCAAGGCGCGAAGAGATTGAAATCATGCAGCTGGCCGGCGCTACAGACAGTTTTATCAAAGCTCCGATATACACCGAAGGTTTTATACAGGGAGCTTTAGGAGGAATTATCGGGCTTGGCGCTTTATTTATCATTTTTTTGTTGATTGCTTCAAAATTTAAACAAGGGATTATTTCCGGTTTTTTTTATATTAGATTTATTCCCCCTGGTCTTTCATTTGGAATAATATTTTACAGCATGTTGATGGGGTGGTTAGGATGTCATCTTTCGCTCAAGCAATTCTTAAAAAGATAATCTGTTTCGCTTCTTTATTTATTATGGTTTTGCTGTTAGCTGGATTTGTCTGGTCTAAACCAAACAGAATCGGAATCGTAACTGTAGAAAATTTGAATATGAGGTCCGGCTCCGGAATAAAAGTTCCACCGCTGATGAAACTGAAAAAAGGAGCTAGAATTTGTATTCTCGATCAGAATAATGGCTGGCTGAAAGTTAAATATAAAGGCCGGATTGGATATATAAAAAATTTGAAAGAATATGTTAAGATCTTAAAAGAAAAACAGAAAATCAAAAAAAAATCAAGCGCCTTAAAAACTATTGCAAGTGAGTTAAAAAAAGGTAAAGCAAAAGTAATTACATTCACTAAAAAAGAAACCGCTGTAATCAATAGTCTTGGAAAAACGGATATTGCTTTGAACAGAGCCAGAAGAATTGTCTCGATCCTTAGAGCCGAACTCGCAGATATTGAAGAAAAGATTAAAGAGAACAGAACAACTATCGAATCTTTGAAAAAAAGGATTCAAATCAGGGAGAAATCAGCATACAGCCGTCTTGTAGCTCTTTATAAACTTAACCGTCTGGGCAAAGTCTATCTGCTGGCTTCTGCTGAATCAATAACCGATTTATGTAGACGGCAAACCGCTCTCAAGCGGATCCTCGCTTACGACGATAATATCCTGAAAGACTTGTCTTCTAACAAGGCCGGATTAGAAAAAATCCAAAAAAAAATTTGTTTTCAAAAAACAAACAAACTCTCGATTCAATCAGCTTATAAGGATCAAATATCGGTTGTTTCTTCTAAAAGAGCAAAAAAGTTAAAACTGCTTGCAGATATTAAGAGTAAAAAATCGTTGGAAATGGCCGCTATTGCATCTTTGGAAAAGGCTGCCGCAACTTTAAACCGTACAATAAACTCTTTCAGCAGTAAACCAGATAAGATAGAGTCCTTTAATACAAAAGTATTCTTAAGCGACAACGGCTTTACTTTTCTTAAGGGACGGCTTAAAATGCCGGTAAAAGGCGAAATAATATCTTTTTTCGGCAATTATACAGATTCCAGACTCAAGTTGAAAAGTTTTCGTAAAGGTATTGATATTAAAGCGGAGCGGGGTGAACCAATACGTGCTGTCTATGATGGACTGATTATTTATTCAAGCTGGTTTAAAGGTTACGGTAATCTGATTATTGTAGACCATGGAAATAATTACTATACTCTTTATGCGCATACAGAGGAACTTTTCAAAACAAAAGGTGATAGTGTCGAAACAGGTGAAGTTGTTGCGACAGTTGGTGATACAGGTTCCATAACCGGTGCGGGACTCTATTTTGAGATTCGTCATTATGGAAAACCGGTAGATCCTCTTAAATGGATTGAAAAAATTTAATATTTTACGTTTCGCTAATTTTTTTATACTTATTGAATTAAACATATACTAACATACTATATAAAGGTCAAGAACAGAGATTGCGGAAAATAGCCATTCCCGGACAGCCTCCTGAGAAACGAGGATGAAATAAACAGGCATCACCTGGAGCCGTGATGCATATTAGCGCAAAATAGCAGGGGGCAGCAGGGGCGGCCCCCTGTGAATGCCCCTGTGGCTGCCCTCCGTGGATGCCCCCGCAAGCATCAGAAATTTTTTGTATTTTTTGGGCATTTTATAGTTAAAAAAGTTATTTCGTTCCCATTCCCAATCTCAAAACTCATCACTCAAAACCCGATACTAAAGATTGGGTTAAGCAATTATAATGCCGAATACTAAAACTATTTTTCGAAAACTCAAGTATATATTGCGAGCGGGTTACAAGTGTCTAAAGTATATTAAAGTGTCTACGAATTGTAGTGCGCCTTTGACGGGTTAATTGATAATTCAAAGCCGCAATTTTGTATATCTTGTGCATTGTTAGCTTTAAAGAATCTGTATAAGATGGCAAAATTCCTTAACTTTAGGCACTTTAGCTCACTCGCAGGCATTTTAGGCACTCTGCCTCACAAAGCAGAGCATAATCATTCGTTAAAAGGAGCAATAATGACCTTAAAGAAAAAACGACATCTAAGGCTATGGTTATTAGTGGTAATTGCCGCTTTATTCTGGACAACGGGAGCGGGCTTTTACCGTGATATTTCAGCCGGCAGCGATGAGACTTACAAGGGTCTCAAAATATTTTCAGACGTTATTGAATTGATTGAAAAAAACTATGTGGATCCAGTTGATTCGGAAAAATTAATACATAGCGCCATACAAGGGATGGTTCACAGTCTGGATCCTCATTCTTCACTGCTTCCCCCTGAAGCTTTTGAAGAATTGCAGATTGACACAAAAGGCGAATTCACAGGAATAGGTATTCGTATAACCATGAAAGATGGTTTTGTGACCGTAATTTCACCTATTGAAGATACACCTGCCTATAAAGCCGGAATCAAGGCTCACGATAAAATTATCGAGGTAGATGGCCAGCCGACCAAAGATTTGCGAAGCGCTGTAAAAAAAATGAGAGGCCCAAAAGGAACAGATGTAGTTGTGACAATAATAAGAAAAGGCTTTTCGGAACCTTTGGAGTTTAAACTTGTCCGTGATGTTATTCCCATTGAAAGCGTACGATCTTTTGTTTTAAAACCAGGATACGGGTATATAAGAATAACTAATTTCAGAAACGAAACAACAAAAGATTTGAAAGAAGCATTAAAAAAACTGGAAACCGATGATATTTCCTTGAAAGGTTTGATACTTGATCTTCGCAACAATCCAGGTGGACTTCTTAATCAAGCGGTAAGCGTTTCTGATGTTTTTCTGGAAAAGGGAATAATTCTTTCAATAAAGGGGAGAAAAAAAACTCACACTAAAATTTACAATGCAAAACAGAACAAAACAAAACAAGACTATCCAATCATTGTTTTGATTAACGGTGGAACCGCGAGTGCATCGGAAATAGTAGCCGGGGCGCTTCAGGATCACCAGCGGGCACTTATTGTCGGAACATCTTCATTTGGAAAAGGATCGGTTCAAACTGTTGAATCCTTAAGGGATGGTTATGGTCTCAAATTTACAATTGCCAGGTATTATACACCAAGCGGGAGATCAATCCAGGCTGAGGGGATTCATCCCGATATTGTTATCAAGCATAAAGTCATTGAAAAAAACGGGGAAGATGAAAATGAAAATTTTCTGAAAGAAAAAGATCTAAAAAATCATCTTGAGGCAGAGCCTTATAAGCGTGAAAAAAAAGAAACGGAACCTAAGGATAAGCCGGATGAAAAAAAGAAATCCAAAATGGATGTCGATGAATTCAGTTTCGGCACTCTGAATCCCGAAAAGCTTAAATCAGACAACCAGATTATGCGGGCTCTTGAAATTCTTATAAGTTACAATATCTTTAAAAAAATGCAAGGTTGATCCGTTCCAATGGCTAAAAAAAAATCTGACCTGAAAAAAATAAAAAAGCAAAAAAGATCATGGAAAGATATAGGCTTTAAAGTTCAAATTCAAAAGAGCATTATCGGATTAGTTATTCTTGTTTTAGCAGCAGTGGTTCTTGCTCATTTTCTAATTAAACAGAAGCAATCCGTTAAGCCGGCACCTGTTAAGCAAAAAGTTTTGGTTAAGAAACATACTGCCTGCAAAATTCCTGCTTTTGAGATTTATCCCAGGGAGAAATCAACTCCTCTTATACCTGTATTACCCCCCAAGGAACTCTTAAAGAAGGAATTGCCCAAAGTAGCTATTATTATAGATGACATTGGATATGACAAAGCTGTGGCAGCAAAATTTCTTGCACTTGATGCTGTTTTTACATTTTCCGTACTTCCTTGCAGCCCTTTTCAAAAATTTATCGCTCAAAAAGCCAGGTCAAAGGGAATGGATATAATGCTTCACTTACCAATGGAACCGATTGAATACCCAATAGTCAACCCAGGTCCGGGTGCGCTTTTTGTTTCCATGTCCCCTGATCAGCTTATTGACCAGCTTAATAAAGATCTGGATGCTGTTCCTTATATAAAAGGAGTAAATAACCATATGGGTTCCAGAATGACAACAATATCTGCGAAAATGTATCAAATATTTTCAATTTTAAAAAAAAGAGGGCTTTTTTTTATTGACAGCCGCACAACATCTGAAAGCCTTTGCAAACCATCTGCCCGCCTGCTGCTTATCCCCTTTGCCCAAAGAGATGTTTTTTTAGATCATATCCAAAATCCTGAAGTGATCCGCAGGCAGATTGATCGCCTGATTCATATTGCTCAAGTTCAGAAGAAAGCAGTTGGAATAGCTCATCCCCATATGGTTACTTATGAAGTTCTTCGTGAAAAACTTCCCTATCTGAAGAAAAAAGTTCGCCTGGTTTCCGCTTCCCATATTGTACGGATTAATGGTATTGACGTAAAGACGGCTGCTGCATTAAATTAGTGCGCCTTCGGTGCGAACACAAGTGTCTAAAGTGAGCTAAAGTACCTAAAATGCCTATGCCATTTAATTAACTAAGCACCTATCTTAAGCATTACACCTTATGTGTTTGATCTGCCGTATGAGGAAAAGATCGTACAGATGTACTTTCCGTTTCCACTGTACAAATGAAAGGAGCAGCTCATGATTGAAAATCTTAATTTGCCTTTATTGCAAGATGCTGATTTAAAGGGAAAAATTGTTTTAGTCCGTGTAGATCATAATGTGGTGAAAAATGGGGTAATATATGATCCTTACAGGATTGATGCCACACTTGGAACTCTTTATTATATCAATGCCAAAGGCGGAAAAATTATTTTAATGACACATGTTGGAAGGCCTCGTAATAAAAAGACAGGTGAAATCAATATTTCTCCGCATACATCTGTTCAGCCGATTGTTGACTATTTACAAAACAAGCTTCACATAACTTTAAAAGTACCTGATTTTTATAGAGATGTAAAATTAGGGTATATTGGGATAGAAACTTCTGTCAACCACTTGATAAAAGAACTTCGACAAAATAAAATAGATGGGATTTATCTGCCCAATACCCGCTGGTTTTACGGAGAGGAAGCGGACGGCAAAGAGGCGGATCGCTTGGCACATCAGTTAGCAGGGCTTGCCGATATCTTTGTTAATGATGCTTTTGGATCCTGGCAGCCTCACACTTCAACTGTTAGGGTTCCTGATTATCTTCCGTCTTATGCAGGGTTTTTGATGCAGGAAGAGATTGACAGCCTTCAGCGTATTTATCATCCAAGGAACCCGTTTGTTGCAGTTGTTGCCGGCTCAAAGTTTGATACAAAAATCGATTCATTGAATTCCCTTTTGGAAAGAGCGGATTATCTCGTCTTGGGCGGCGTGATTTATAACACCTATCTTTGCGCAAAATACGGTTTTGAAATAAAAGGCGTTTTAGCAGATGAAAAGGCTTCGGCAAAAAAATTCATTGAATTTTCTGAAAATCATCCAAACAAAATAATTGAACTTTCATATATTGTTGAATCTGATATCCTGGAAGCAAAAATAGAAGGTAAGCACAGGGTTCATAACATTCATGAATTAGAGGCCGGAACCAAATTAAATTATGTGCTCGATGTTGCACCACAATCATTTGAAGATAAAACTGTTAATGATATTTTTATGAAAGCTAAGACGATTTTTGTAAATGCTGTAATGGGTTTTACTCCTCATTTTAATCAAGGGACAATTGCTTTGGATCAGTTAATCGATCAAAACCGGGATGCCACAAAATTATACGGCGGCGGGGATACAATGCAGGAACTTAAGCGGCTTTTGCCTGGTTTATACATAGTTGCCCTGGATCATCCCAAATATTATATTTTTACAGGCGGCGGTGCTGTTCTCAAAGCAATTCAGAAAGGAACGCCTTCTGGTTTGAAGCCTGTTAAGGTCTTACAGGAAAAAGCAAAACCATCATCATTGGTGTAAATCAGCACTGTCGGTATTTAGGGTTATCTTTGATAAGACAGCTTCTGCTACGGAGGCTGTCTCTTATCGCAGTTTCCAACAAAATTCATATCTTGGTCTGTAGTTTATGCTGATAGTTTTAACCAACGCTCGTGATTTACGCTCATCACCATAGTTAAAACGACGATTGTCAAAAATCATACCAAATTTTGATGCAATCGTCATATATATTTTCTTAGGTGCAATTATTTCTGTTATGTCTTCATAAATGTCGTACAGATGCTGCTATTAAATTCAGTTAGTTATGCCAAATATGAAAAAGACTGCCTAACACTTTTATTTGTGCCCTGTTTTCTTTATTACCTTGTAAAATATAGATTAAAATGATACGGAGGTAAACTAATTAATAAGCAACCTAAATCCTGCATTCAGTTTTCGCGAAATGATTATATCTGCCTCATGTTTCAG
>CAZRLQ010000086.1:0-8479 GCA_964600725.1 uncultured Desulfobacterales bacterium | reverse complement strand
ACCATTTATGGATGGGGGAGACTATTTAGACTTTGGCCAGTCTTGCCCTGATCCCCCAGGCTGCGTCATGACCGGAAGCAGGATCTTCAACCGGTCCGATTAACTGATTAAAGTTAACACCCTTGCCGGTCAAATATCTGTCATTATTAAAATGCCCCAGTCCTCTGGGCATGGCCAGCAATCCAGGCATTATTCCATCAAAAAGATGTATTTTAACCTTTACACTTCCTTTTGGTGTACTTAAATTTGCTGATTTGCCTTCCGTCAAACCGAAACTTTTGGCTGTTTTCGGATTAATTTCAATAAATATATCTTTTTCTTTCAATACCGTATCTTCGACTGTTTTTGTGGCAAAAGGCGGATTGCCGATAGATCCGTTTGCCAGCCGCATGGAATCGTACGGAATCAGGATAAGAGGATAAGTCTTATCATCACCTTCAGGTTCTATCATGGCAAGGCTTGGCAATGCAGCTATATCTTCGTTTGAGAATGTGAATTTTCCCTGCGGATTTTTCTCATATTCATCTATCAGATAGCCGTTTTTATTAAGATTTTCCCATTTATCGCCAAATGTTTCTTCAAGGCAGGATGCATAACTGTCCCACGGGAAAGAATCTGCAATACTGTTTCCCATCTCTTTTGCGATACGGATTATGACGTCGCCTGTATGCATTGTGTCAAATTGTGGATCAACAACCGGTCTTGACAGGCCTATGACGGAATTTTTCAACCCGGATGTCGCCAAAATATCCTCGTAACGTTCAAGATAGTTATGGTTCGGAAGTATAAGATCGGCATTTTCAGAAGTCTCATCCATGTATGAAGAGAAACTGACTACAAAAGGAATCTTGTCAAAGGCTTTTTTTGCCGCATCAGAATTCGGCATGGTATAATAAGGGTTGGCGTTTAAAACAAAAAGAGCCTTGATCGGATATTTCTTGTCTGAATTGATAATTTCAGGAACTCTGCTCAGCAGATGGTTTGTCATGGCATATTTTCCGGATCCTGCACCATCAATACGCTCTTTACCTGTGCCCTTTGCCGCCAAATTATCCTGCTTCACTTTAGGCCAATTGATATAAGAAGGTTTCGGTACAATCCAAACACCTCCTTTTTGGTTGATATTGCCGACAAGTCCGTTCAAAGCATAAACCGCCATAAAATCATTCAGACTCCCGGCTCTATTTCCCTGCCCGCGTCCGCAAATAGCCACGGGTCTTTTTGCATTTGCGAATTCATTGGCTAATCTATCGATGACGGCTTTATCAACTCCTGTTAATTTTGATACATTATCAGGATTAAATTCAGCTAAAACAAAGTTTTTCCAGTTGTTAAAACCAACAGAATAGTTATCAATAAAATCTTTGTTGTAAATAGATTTCCAAATAATAATATAGGCAATACCGAGGGCAAGAATCCCTTCTGTCCCAGGTTTTACAGGTATCCATTCGCTCGATTTTGCCGCTGTATTGGAAAGACGCGGCTCAATCTGTACAACCTTTACATTCTTTTTACGCCATTTGCTGTTCGCCTGGAACATATGCACGGAGGAGCCCCAGCCGTCAACAATGCCGCTTCCAAAACTCAAAACATAATCGCTGCTTTCAAAATCAAAACCGGCCAATCCCTTGACACCGCTCATAAGATTTATCGTCAGCTCGTAATTGTCCCAGATAGACGACATGCACATAAAGTTTGGTGATCCGTAAGCCGTTAACAATCTCTTGAGAAGTTCCGGCAGACTGCCCAGCTCTGATCCTGAAATAGAAGCGACAGTATGAGATTCACCCTTTGATCTTAACTCCCCAAGTCTTTTTGTGACTTCAGCTATGGCATCATCCCAGGAAATTTTCTGCCATTTTCCTTTGCCTTTCTCACCGGCCCGTTTTAAAGGTGACTTGACGCGCAGGGGACTGTAAAGAAGCTGAGAACCTGCTAATCCAAGGAGACATATCCCTCCATCATTAACAGGATGTTTCTTCATCCCTTCGATCTTGACCAGGTTGTTATCAATCTTTCGAGCCGTAATACCACATCTGCCGGGACAAAGAGCGCAAGTAGAATTTACATAAGACACTTTGCCCTTTGAAGGTACCGGCGTCCATGGCCAGTTCTGTGTCCATATGGAAATATCGTCCATTAATTTCCATGGCAATGGTGAAACGGTTATTCCCGTTAAAGCACCAATTCCAAGTGACAAAAAACATCTTCTGCCTATTTTCATAGATCATACCTCTTATAAGGATAAGCTTAATAAATCAACAGATTCATTTATGAATGCAGATTAATTACTTAACTAATGGTGACACACAAAACATCCACCTTTCTGTGTCTGAACACTTCCCTGATTAACATTGTTTTTTACATGGCATTCAGAACAGTCATCCATTTTCATTCTGTCCCAGGAATGTTTTTTGAAACCGGCGATATTTTTCCCCCAAATATCCCTGCTGTAACCTGTGATCCTGTTTTTTTCGTAAATTCTTGAATGGGTAGATTCTCCAATGTGCCCGTGGCATGTGATACAGTCCATTTTTGCCAGCTTGACATGCGGTGCATGAGAAAAGTAGACACAAGGAGGCTGTTTTGAATATATCAGCCAGGGTACTTCCTTACCTTTGGACACGTACTTTTCTACAAAGATCTGTTCCTCAGGATCTTCACCTTGAACTTCTTCATGGCACTCGATACATAACTCCAGCTTCGGTATGCCTGAAAAACTTCCATCATCTCGGAAATAATGGCAGCTTTCACAGCCGTCTTCAACAGAATCAGTATGAACCTGGTGGTTAAAATCGATCGGCTGCTTTTTTTTGGAATAAAGAAGCTTTGGGAAAAGAATCCAACCGATAATCAGACTAACTATAAGTCCGACAATAAAGGCCACTATAATAAAACCACCAGCCTTTTCATCTTTGCCTTTTTCATCAATTTCCGGCGATGTCATCTCAACCATCTTGCTGTCTCCTTCAGAAGAAACATCTTGAGCTTTATCATCTAATGCAGCCATGGAAACTCCATCAAGCTGCAATTGAATATTTATGAGCCGGTTTTAAACCGTCCCCTTTTGCCCGATATCTGAGTCTGTTGATTTATGAGGATTTTCGTTCGATATCAAGGCATGCGAAAAAAATAACCGGAGGTATATACATTACATATAGTTGATATTCGCGAGGATTATTTTTTTTGCATAACGCAAAGATCAGGTGAAAAGACTATAAATAAACAGACTCATATCTGCGCCTGCCTGTGCATATCCTTCTCTGTTTCGCAACCGCAACAGGCGGGCGCAGACAGGTCAGGCAAAGATTTTAATTTTCAAAATACGCGGGTGTATTCAAAGCGGTTAAAATCTTCGTTTTTCTTGATTTTGTAAAAAATTTTTCATTCATAGGCAGCCTCCTCGTAAAATTCCAGGCTGAAAACGGAAAAATAAAAAATTTGAATTTCAAGTTTTGTATCTACAGTTCTTTTCCTTGTCAAGAAAAATTACGGACAAACTTCAGCAAGGTTGATAAAAAATATAGTATGAACGCATATTAGGAGCGGGAACGAAATAACTTCCACAAGCAGGCGTATCAAGATTTAGGTTGGATTTGATCGATCTGAAAATATAAAAACCGCACAGGCAGTTGTTCTATTTCGAAAATTTTGGATTTGAATATCGGACAAAGGGCAAAGATGGTTTGAAGGCGGGATGCATGGACGTGTAACCTGTCTCGGGCTTATATATTATCCTATTCTTACAGCAATGATAGATCTTTCAGATTCGATATATGGCAGTCTGTATTTTTTCAATGTTGCAGAAAATTTAATATATCTGTTTTCCGTTATATTCGGTCTTTTTACCGTAAGTGAATTTAAAGATTCAAGTTCTTTTTCAGGCGCTTTACCCTTTAAGGCGATTATGATTCCATCTTTTGCAAGAAGCGGCAATGCTTTCATAACAAAAACCTCCAAAGAAAAAAGAGCGCGGCAGACAATAACATCAAAGCCTTCTGTCCGGCTGCATCTCATATTAAGATCTTCAGCTCTTGCGTGAAGGGCTTCGATATTTTTAAGCTTCAGTATCCGTATTACATGTTTTAGAAAATTGATTTTTTTTTGCGATGCATCTATCAGTGTAACAGATAAAGAAGGAATCATAATTTTTAAGGGGATTCCCGGAAAACCACCGCCGGAACCTATGTCTAACATTGAACAGAATGGCGGTATAATTTGTGCCGGCGCTACGGAATCGATAAAATGTTTTACTGCAACCTCCCGGGGATCAACAATTGCAGTGAGGTTTATCTTTTTGTTCCATTTTATAAGCTCCTCGGCATAAATGGCAAATTGATCTGTTTTTTCCGGTTCAATATTAACTTCAATTGCACCTGCGCCTTCTATAATAAGCCGTTTCCATTTTGTAGTTCCAGTCTGCATGCATTAGTGCCGGATCAAGTTTTATCCAGATAATCAACAATTAATTTTGCCAGCTCTTCCAATTTAATACGCCAGATGTTTTTATCCTTGCCGGAAGCCTTTTGGATCAACGGTTTAAGCCAGTCCTGAGCCTGATCTCCGTTGAATTGTTCAAGCATTACCATTCTTTGCTCTTCGAACATAGCCTGAATTTTTTGCATCTGCTTATCATTTTTAATGCCGGCACTCCTCATCCTGTCAATCTTCCGCTCCAGAATATTTTTCTGGATCCTTTGAAAATGCCTTCCATCCTGGGAACAATCATTTACAATGAGATCCATTTTATTATTTGCAGCGTATCCCATAATATCATACGTGATCTCTCTTGAGGCTGCGGGTGAAATGTATACCTCTGTCAGATCTTTACCTGAAAGCGCCTTGCCAACCACGGAATCAAAAATATAAAGCTGGCCAAGGGACTGGAAGTATTCAAGAGATCTTTTATCTCCAATCTTGTTGATATTATTTAAATGCAAAATAGAAGTAGAACCCATCTCGCTGAGGCCCAACTGGTGCAAACCGACATCTTCCAGCCAGTGGATTCCTTTTTTGTCAATCAGAAATTTTTTAAGTTCGGGGTTAGCCGGCGTTATAACGCTTACATAATCCATTATTCCTCTGGCCATTTCAAGCTTGTCAAGAACATTTTTACTAAAATGGCTTGCCCCGATGTGGAATTTAATTTCTTTTACTCCGCAGCCGTACAGCGTCTTTAGTTTTTCCTCAGTAACAAGCAGACCGTTGGTAACTACCATCTGATAGATGTGGCTGTGATAAGTGGAAACAAAGGCGGACAATTTGAGAACCTTGTCAAGATAGAGAAAAGGCTCCCCTCCCGAATATTCGATGCAGCGGACATTGGGACCCGACCATATTGCTCCCGGATTATTAAACGATTCCATAATCTCGTCAATATGATACTGGTCATTGATGAGATCAAAACCTTCCGGTTGTGCCCATTTTTCCTGCTTTGTGCCCTGTGCGCAATATATACAATCCAGATTACATTTTTTTCCTGTATAAAAACAGAGATAACCACCGGACTTGCAAGCCTGACAGCCCTGTGATAATGATTTGCCGCTCTGGGATTTTGTCCAGGCGGATAATCCATGATCGCACAGTTCTATCAGATCTTTTAGCTCTTCTTGCCTTTTACGTATTCTCGCACTGAATTCCAGTCGGCTTAATACAGAATATGTTGAATTTATTTCAAGATCTGATTCCATAAATAATTCTTTCTCCCTATGTCCGGATAGACCGGAATGTTTAATTAGTGTCCATCCATAATTTGGATGGACACTAATGAGGAAATTTGATCAAAGAATGACCCCTCCTTTCGCTAATTTTTAGGTAACCCCTCAATAAGTTCGGGCACCTCTCGTGCTTCCCCCTTTGAAAAAGGAAGATTGAGGAGAATTTTTCTATCATTGTCCTAATTTTTGAGAAATTACATTTTTAGATGTATAATTGTCAGGCGGCGTCCAGTTCCTCTTCTGAACAGCCGACCCAGCAAAGGGGATCTTCTGCAAAGATATCTTTCAGTATATGATATGCATTGCTCCGGGTACCCCCGCAAATATAGAGGTAGGTGCATTCACCGCATTTTCCGGTAAACTTTTCCCGATTCCTGACCGCTTTTATTAATTCGGAGTTTTTCCAGATTTCAGTAAGGGAGTCCTTCTTTAAATTTCCCAGCCGGTCTGCTCCGTATCCACCGCAGAGACTGACGTCACCAGTGGAAGATACAAAGAGGGAATATATTCCTGTAAGAGAGCCTACACAAAAGTCATAAAAGCCCGAACCTAAGTTCGGATCCGTGCAAATATGTTTCAACCTTTCATCCTCGGAAACTATATAACGGTTCTCAAAGCTGATGGAACCCGCCCCTCTTTCAGCCTGGGTTTTATGTAGAAGCCGCTGCATATCCCGCCGTTCTCTCTTGGTGAGGATCAAAGAGTCATGACCGGCTGCCCGGCCCCTTGCAAAAAATTCCTGCACATGCAGATTAACTCCATACTTAGCCGCAAGGCCGATCATTTTGGAAAGCTGATTACAATTGGCGCGAGAGATGGTAAAGGAGATTCTGGCCGTCACGCGGGCATCCTGCAAATTATCGATGGCCTTTATCACCCGCTCATAACTCCCGGTTCCCCGGTTTGCATCATGGGTCGCAGGATCCACCCCGTCAAGGCTTACCATGACCTGATTGACACCTGCTCTGGCTATCTGCCGGGCCATTCCTTTATCCAGCGACAGCCCGTTGGAAACTATTCCGACACTATCTATCCGATGAGCAGCATAACCGGCCAGTTCAATTATATCATCGCGGATCAGCGGTTCTCCGCCTCCAAAGGATAGATGGCTGACACCTGCTCTGGAAATATTATTGATAACCTTTTTAGCCTCTTCTGTCGTCATCTCTCCCCTGAAAGGCTTACCGGCGCCGACCCCGCATAGTTTGCAATTAAGATTGCAGGCATGGGTTATTCTCAAACCCACCATCATGGGAACCGGATTCTTGACAGCATCATAATACTTTTTTTTTGTTATTTCTAAAAAATTCATTTTTTCCCAAGTTCCTTAAACGGTTTTGTGGAAAAATATGCAAAAACAGGCAGATGATCCGAATACCCCCTGCCGAGATGTCTGCCTTTGCCCTTTTTGCCCCTTTGCCAGCGATATACTCTTTTCTCCTTGAAAAGATAAGCCGGAGCAAACTTGTTAAAGGAATTATCAAGATAAGATATTCCTTTTTCATCGTAAAGTCCTTTGGATACAATAATATTGTCAGGGCTGTTTTTATATTTCCAGAAAATAGTTGACCAGCGACTTTTTTTCCTGATTTCAAGCCATAAATTGTAAAGATAAGTATTGTCAGGCTGTCTGGTCAGAATCCTTTCAGTGACCAACTTAGAATCGATCACTGTTCTTAGAACATGATTTATGCCGGTAACACCAAAGGTATCATTTAATCTTCTGGAGTTTCGAAAGGTTCTGTATTCATTGTAATTTGAGTTAAAATCGCCGATCAGGACAAAATCCGCATTTTCGTTTAGTTTTTCAACCTCTTTGACCAGCGCTTCAGCATAAAGTATTCTTAAGCTTTCAGGCCCTCTTTTAGATTTCCAGTGGTTTATAAAAATAATCAGACAACGGCCGTCAATATCAACTTTTATCTTTAAAATATTTCTTGCAAATTCACTGTCAACCTGTATTTCTTCTTTTTTTATAATTGGAAATTTTGACAAAACAGCACATTTAACCGCTGTGGCTTTGGCATCCGCAAGATCGAGCCAGGGATAATAAAGACCAAACTCTTTGAGTTTTTTGCGCAGGGCAAGAAGCGCTCTTTCCGACTCAACTTCCTGCAAGGCAATAATATCGGCATTCAAGCCCTTTATTACCTTGGAAATATTGGTGATCTTAGTATCAAAGATATCTTTTGACCAGCCATAGCCGGTATTTGGGATATATGCTGTATATTCCGCTCCGTCTCTTGTTAAATCAAAAAGATTTTCCACATTATAACTTGCTATTTTAAATGTTTTTGCCTTTGAAGTAAAACATAAAAGCAAGACTGTCGAAATGGATATGACTATAATTGCTATCCCCATTGATAGCCGGTCTTTGAATCCGGATTTTTTTATTTTATTTTGCACAGATAGTTATCTTTTCTCTTGAAAATTACAGATTTGGCTTAAGGCATGGACACCATATTGTCCCACGCGCAAAATATTAAGAGAAGCGTTATAATCCGCATCTGTAATATTTCCGCAAGCGCATTTGTAAATTTCACCATTACGGTTTGATTTACAAATAACTCCGCATTTACAGCATTGCTGACTTGTGTATTGAGGCGGAATTTTCATAAAGAAATTATCACAGATTCGGTTTAATATTCAAGGAATTCTTTTCCCTTTTACAGAGAAGGAAATTGAGGAGCCTCTTGCTGAAAAATTAAAAAATGCGAATTAAGGGTTGACCAATCCACCGGAATCCTTAGTGTTGAAAAGTC
>CAZRLQ010000085.1:0-8499 GCA_964600725.1 uncultured Desulfobacterales bacterium | reverse complement strand
GCATTCTTCATAAATGCTCAAATTTACATTTTTAACGGTTTTAGCTTTCTCGTTCCCGCGCTGGAGCATGGGAACCAGGCGAAAAGCAACATCCCTGCCTGCAGCAGACAGGTAAAAGTGTAAACCAAGTTTGAAGGTGCAAAAATATTGCCAGAAAATTTCGGATTAACTTTGCTTAAGTTCATGCAAGAAAACTATTGCTCAGGTACTTATGCATCACTTTCATGCTTTGTTGTGCCCGACAGGGTATAGCAGTCAGGAGGCTGTCCGAGTCGAACAGCCTCCTAATGAAAATCCTTTTTATCCAACTTGTATTGTTCCATTTTTCGGAAAAGGGTGCGCGGGTTCAGACCTGACCGTTCTGCTACCTGTTTTAACCGTCCATGGTATCTCTCAAGTGCCAGACAGAGATATTTTTGCTCTAATGAGGCAATCTGTTCTTTTAATGAAGGATCCAGACTGATTTCTGTTTTTCTGGAAAACATGTTATCAGGCTCATGGTCATCACTAAGGTAAAATTTTTTAATCACATTGCCCGGTGTCATAATAATTGTCCGTTCAATTACATTGGAAAGCTCTCTGACATTACCCGGCCAGGAATAATTGACAAGTAATTTCAGTGATTCCGGTGTGACTTCCATCTGTTCTCTCCCAAGGCGTTTTGAGTAAAGATCCAGGAAATAGCGTGTCAATAAAGAAATATCTTCGGTTCTCTCCTTTAAGGGAGGGATAAGAATGGGAACCACGCTTAAGCGGTAGTAAAGATCCTGTCTGAAACTTTTTTCCCTCACCAGTTTAAGCAGGTTCTGGTTGGATGCGGCGATAACCCGGACATTTACCTTGATCGGGACTTCACCACCAACCCTTTGAAAGGTTTTTTCCTGAATAAGTCTTAGAAGCTTCTTTTGGACGGCCGGTGATGCATTCTCAATTTCATCTAAAAAAATGGTTCCGCCGTCGGCCTGTTCAAACCTGCCCCGCTTGGTTCCCAAAGCTCCGGTAAAGGCCCCTTTCTCATAACCGAACAGTTCCGCTTCCAGAAGAGTTTCCGCAAGGGTGCCGCAGTCAACCGTAACTATAGGACTATCCTTGCGGGGGCTATTGTGATGTATGGCATTTGCAATCATTTCCTTGCCGGTACCTGTTTCTCCTGAAAGCAAGACAGTTGTATCTAATGGTGCTACTTTAACTATAAGTTTGAAAATGTCTTGCATTTTCTTGCTTTTGCCCACAAGATTACCCATTGTGTATTGATATTCGATTTTATTCTTGAGCTCTCCCACACGGTTTTTAAGCATCCTGTTTTCATTTTTCAGAGCAATCCGTTCACTGACTTTATCAATAACTATCCGCACCTGATCAAAATTAAGGGGTTTTACAAGAAAATCTGTTGCCCCTGCTTTCATTACATCGACTGCTAATTCCACTGACGCATAGCCGGTGATGACAACAACTTCTGTTTCAGGGTGATTCTCTTTTACTAATTCTACTACTTTCTCACCGGGCATGCCCGGCATTTTCATATCAGTAATTACCAGATGGCAGTCAACCTGTGACAATAAATCCATGCCGAAATTTCCGTCCGAAGCCAGGAAAACTTCATGGCCCCACCGCGTCAACCTCAATTTAAACGTTTTAAGAATCGACTTCTCATCATCAATTACCAGTATTTTTAATTTCATTCTTCTTGCTCCTCTGATAAGTGATGTTCGTTTATAAAATTTGTTTTAATTTTTCTGAAAAATCGCAAAATATCCCTGCGGCTGAAAGGTTTCTGCAGAATCGGAATTTCCGGTGCTTCAATAACGCCTTCCATATGTGATTCGGAAATGCCGGTCATGAATGCAAAACGTTTTGCCGATTTTCTGTATTTGGCACGCACTTGACGGTAAAGTGCAAGTCCGTTCATTGCAGGCATCTTTATATCGGAAAGTACCAGATCATAAGCTTGATCTTTTAATTTATTCAGTGCATCATTGCCGTTTGAAACTGCATCCACATGACATCCCAGGTTATGTAAGTATCTTGAAAGCATCAGGCGGATATTTTTTTCGACTTCAACAATAAGTACTTTTGAAGGAATCCAGGGCTTTTGGATTGATTTCTGAACCGGTGTCGTCATTGAATCAGTATAAACCGGCAGGCGGATAATAAACTCAGAGCCGGAGCTTTGAGACGAACTCACTACAATAGACCCGCCATGTTCCTGTATGATTCCGTAAGCAATGGAAAGACCCAGGCCAGTCCCCTTTCCGGGCGGTTTTGTAGTAAAAAATGGATCAAAAATCTTTGATAAATTTTCTTCAGAAATACCGGGGCCGTTGTCTTTTATTTCCAGAACAATCCAGTTTCCATCGACCCTGCTTCGGATAATAATTTTGTCTCCTGTTCCGTATTCGTCTATTGCATCTACAGCATTGCTGACCAGGTTGAGAATTACCTGCTGCATCTGGGTCACATCGGCCTTTACCGGCAGGATTTTTTCAGCAAGATCAAGAATTATCCTGATTCCCTTTTTTATCATCTGATGCACCCTGATCCCGACAACAGTTCTGACGATCTCATTTAGATTGACGGCCTTTCCATCAGATACGGACCTAGGGGCAAAGGCTAAAAGGTTTTTTACAATATTGCCGGCCCTCCTGGCGTCATTGACAATAACCCGTACAGCATCATTGGCGTCATTGCTTAAATTCGAATCTTCCATAAGGAATTCCGCACACCCGATGATACTGGTTAAAGGATTGTTAAGTTCATGGGCTACTCCTGAAATAAGGAGTTCGATTGAGCTCATCTTTTCTGATCTGATACGCGTTCTCAGCAATTCATCTTCCAGGTGTTTGCGCTCAGTAACATCATCTAAAACCAGAACTGTCCCTGTGGTATTATTCGAAGCGCTTCTAAAAGGGGCGGCCTGGACTTCAAAATGCATCTTTTTATTCCCGCTGTAACAAAGAAGCATCTTCATCTGACCGAAGCCGATTTTTTGTTTGTAATAATTATCTGTTTTTTCACAGGAAGAATAATCCGGAAAAATACCTAATTCGGACAATTTTTTATTCTTTATCGTATCAACGGAAATCCCTGCTGTTTCAAATAAATGTTTCATTTTGGGATTTGCAAATAAAAGCCTTTCCTTTTCATCGAGATAGATGACACCTATGGGAGCGGAATCGACAAGGTTTTTATTGAACTGCTCGGTCTCTTTAAGTGCCCTTGTAACTTTATTAATTTCACTTTCAAGGTGGGTTGAATATTCTTTTTCCCTGACGATCATTAATTCACGCAGTCTGACCTGTTCTGATATATCTATGATTTCCAGAGCCAGAAATGAAATCTTGTCTGTATCATCCATAACGGGGCTGACACTAAATAGAGACGTTTGAGGCGGCTGTCTGCCTATTTGAAGAATTACTTCAATACTGTTCTTTATTCCAATACTTCCGCGTTTTAAGGCGTTTTGGAGTTTTTTCTGAGTTTTGCTTGAATGTCCTAGCATTGTGGTATCACAGATATAGCGGCCGACTAAATCACTTAACTTAATGTCTAACGCATCCAGAAAAGGACGGTTACAGGATATGATTCTTCCCTCAGGATCGCATTTTGCAACAAATGCACCCATTGAGTCGATCCACTGCTGGGTTTCCCATCTCATTTTTTCAAGACTTTGCTGAAGATTTTTCTGCTCCTGAATCACTTTTGCTTCAGAAATCAAAGCAATAATATTTCCAATGCCGTCTCTGATTGGAGAAATTGAAAACAGAACAGGGATCAATTTGTCCAAGACGGCAATTTTATCCTCCGATAAAGCGGAATTTCCGGAAAGGGCTCTTTTTATCATCTCCCTGGTGATTTCTTTTGCTTTGTCCGAATAGTTTCTCCAGGGGGAGTCGCAAAAAAAAGAGCCGACAACATCTTTTGTCGAGATATCTGAACAGGCCATAGCCGCCTGGTTCGGAAATAAAATTTTTCCATCTCTATCCAAAACCCAGGCCATAGAATCCATTTGATCAAAAGCATGGGTCATGATTTCTAAAAAAAAATCGGAAATCTCCTCTGGATGATCGAATAAAGATCTGCCTGGTGAATTAGCCATCGATGCTCCTAAGATTCTATTTTTTCAGGCTTTTTTGGGATTTCAAGCCGGCATTATGATACTTTTTGAACAATTTGCAATAAAATCAACTGATTCTACCATGCTGGCGGCATTTGTTTTGTTTGGCACCGGCTTGAATAATATTCCCTGCCAAAACAAATAGTTATTATATTATATCAGCCATATATTTCAGCCGCCAACCTGGAATCCATTATGAGCCTTTTTTATATGAGTTTACTGCAAGATATCAATTGATACAAGAATTTGCAAGCAGATATCCGGGCACAAAAGTGTAAACTGACAAATATACAAATAAAGAAAGCCCTCTTTTGACTGTTCGATTTAGTAAAAGATTCTAAAAGCCTTGTCATTAAAGGGATAATGCAGCATATCGGACATATTGGCCTAAAAAGAAGTTTTGGCCGAAATAAGGTTTTCTGTTAAATATTCATTTTAATTTAAACAACTTATACTTTCATTGGTTATCATCGGCAAGGCTGTATTGTATGGCATCAGTTCTTTTTGCATCATAGAAAGAATCTGTTTTCATAACTGGCAAAATATAAGATGCTGATATTATATTAAATAATTTAAATGAAATTATTTGAAACTTTTGGCACAGCAATTGCTCTTACCAATATGTAAGTAAATTTTTAAAAGGGAGGTGATAAATAAATAAACTGATACCGCAGTAAATAAAGAATTATGATATAGTAGAAGCAGAAATAAATAAAGCTAAGGCTAAAGATTAGCAGTAAGTATTAAGTGAATTCTGAATTTGATATTATTTATATTTCTAAGGAGGATGATAATGCCAAGACATGGTGATTGCAAGTTTTTTATGCCTGATGGAGCAAATATAGCAGCAGAAGAAGGAACTTGTATGGAGATGGCAGATGAAGATGGATTCCCCGCAATCGTAAATATGTATGAAGATATCAAGGGTTGTCCGAAGTTTCAGGAGATGGAAAGGGTAAAGACCGATTCTTCTGAAGAGATGTGGGGTCCCGCGGTTCGTGCGGGCAGAGGATTTGAGGAAAAATAGTAAAGGAGGTTGCAGGTTTTGGTCATTAAATGCTCAAAATGTGGTTATGAAGGCGGAAGGGCTGAGTGGAAATATGTTGGTAATTTAAACATGATCGGCAGTCTTGCTTACAGAAAGTGCCCCGGTTGCGGACATTTTGAAGTCTGCGACGAATTGACTAGTGATGAGCAGTACAGAGGACCGGAACCGTGGGGTATCGGCAAGTTCCGTGGAAAGGTTTTTAAAGGCAAGAAGAAAAAAACAAGCCAAAAAACAAGTATCGCTACTTAGGAGGAATTGATTAATGAACGTTAAATGCGAGAAGTGCGGTCATGAGGGACCAAAAGAGACTTTTGCATATCTGTACAATATCAGGCTGGATGACGGAATGAGCTGGCGTGAATGTCCAAAATGTCATGCAATGAACTGGGTTACTGAAGCAGATGGGGGGATTGCTGATTTTGCAGAGCATTGCAAAGCTTTTCCAATTCATTCTGACAAGGGAGTCGGAGTTCCTTCGGACAGACAGGGTGCCTAAGACAGAGTGGTTAGTTAACTTCGGACAGTCAAGAAAAATTATTATTAAGGAGGCGTAAAATAATGGCTACTCAAAGCTATGAAGGGGAAAAATGGTTTTTTCCTTTTGAGGATGATGAAGAACAGGGGGATCTGGTAGAAAGAGTGATTGATGCTCGTTGCGGATATTGGACATCGAGTCCGATGAAAAAGAGCGACCTTCCGTCAGGCGTAAAGATCGGCGCACCAATAGGGAAAAATTATTACAGATAATATGTAAACGGAGGTATTAAAATGGCTGATGCAGCAAAAGAAGCAGAATTACAAGAATATTTGGATAAAAAACAGCACTGGTGGTGGGCTGAGAAGGCGCGTTCTCCCAGGCTCGACTATTTGAGAAAGGCTGTCTGGTCGAAAGGCGCTAAAGCCGGTGCATATCTGCCCGGTACAAAGGTTGGTGAACAGGGCGCCATTCTTTATGCGGAAATATTTGACGACGAAGATGCAAGGTCTGATCCGTATATGACAACATTTGCAAGGGCTCTGGCAAATGTCAACAGGAAGATGAATGTATTTATCGTCGATAATTCAAGGATTGTCGGCAGTTGTTCCGAAGCTCCCCACAAGGTATTCTGGGTGCCGAACCTCTCATTTGGTCTTAATGAGGATATCTTTAATGACCGTGATGAACTTGTGGATGTGGATAAACGTGATGATGTTGAAAAAGCGCTGAAAATCATGAAGCCTTATACCCAGCAGTTTATGGCTGAGAAGATTTTGAGCAAGCGCCATAAGATCATGTGCCGCACCTCACAGACCTATACGGGCGGACCTCACCTGGAAGGGCTCTTCTACTGCACATCCCAGTTTACCTATTACAGCAAGGGATATAATGCGATTATCGAAGAGATTGACGGTCATCTTAAAGAAGCATCTGATGTTCTTTACAAGATGGGTGCCAGGCCGAACTTTCCGGATGAAGAGTATTACTTGAAGAGAGTGCCTGTATGGCAGGCGATGAAGACCGTGCTTGAATCGGAAATCGTTTATGCCAAGCGTCTGGGAAGACTTGCAAGGATCATTTCAGAGAATTTTGAATCAGATCCTGTAAGAAAACAGGAGCTTTTAGATGTTGCGGAAAGATGTGAGTGGGTACCGGCAAACCGGCCGAGAAATTTTCCCGAAGCACTCCAGTTCGAGCATTTCCAGACCATGGGAAGAAAAAGAGAAAAACCTGACGGCGCATGGCCGACCCATCCTGACTGGTGGTTTGGTGACTGGTATGATGCGGATATCAAGAGCGGCGCTCTCGATAGAGATGATGCAGTTGACTATGTAGGTGAATATCTGATCAGGTCTTATGAATACGGGAGCTGCCGTAACCGCCAGTGGCGTGAGCTGATGACAGGTGATCCAGGTCCTTATGTATGGACATTCGGCGGAATGCGTCCGGACGGAAGTCTTGATTACCGTGATCTGATCAATGTCTTTTTTGAGGCCGCAAGGTATGTAAGGTGCGTATCTCCGACATTTGCCCTCCGTTACAACAAGGATATGCCAAAAGACGTATTGAAAAACGCCTTTGAGTGTATCCGCCACGGACTCGGTTATCCCAATATCCGTAATGATCAGGTTCTTATCAAGGCTAATATGTTCTGGAGCAACACTCCGGAAGAAGAAGCCCGTACATGGGTCGCCCAGGCATGTATTGTGCCCGCACCTGAAACCAAGCATGGCTGTATGCCGATGCGTTACTCTTCATGCACCACCCTTGGTTCAAAATGTATGGAATTAGCTCTCTGGAACGGCTTCAATCCTGTATTCCAGATGCAGATCGGTCCCAAGACAGGTGATCCGACCAAGATGAACTTTGACCAGCTTATGGATGCATTTATTGAGCAGTTCAAGGTAATTCATTGGGATGCGGTAAAGATCAGAAATATCGTGCATCATGTTGAAGAGATTCATGGACGGCCGCATTTGAGCGCTACGTATGAAATGTGCGTGGAAGACGGCATTAATGCCTTTACACGTAAGGAATACGGAAACGCATGGGTTACGACCTTTATCTGGATGGACGGCTGCGATGCACTGGTTGCCTGCAAGAAACTGATCTATGACGAAAAGAAATATACCATGGAACAGCTTCTCGAGTTCCTGAAGGCAAACTGGGAAGGCTACGAAAAAGAGAGAATGGATTTTGTTAGGGCACCGAAGTGGGGCAATGATGATGAGTATGCAGATGATATCATTGTCAAGATCCATGAAAGAGTGCGTGATGAAATCTGCCTGCCCTGCAAATGCTGGGGTACTCGTGCTCAGGGCGTACCGACTGTTCCGCAGAATGTTGCGGCATATACTGTATGTTCAAATCTCCTTGGCTCTCTTCCCAACGGCAGACGTCTTGGCGATACCTGCTATGACGGCGGATGTTCACCAGGAGCGGGAATGGATAAAAAAGGCCCGACAGCGGTACTGAAGTCTGTTGGAAAATTGACCCATGAAAATATGTTCAGGGCCAATCTCCTAAACCAGAGGCTTTCACCCACCCAGCTTGTCGGTGACAAGGGTTTTGATATCTGGGATGCCTATATCAGAACCTGGTGCGATCTCGGAATCAACCATGTCCAGTTCAATATTGTGGATAATGAAACACTGGTCGCTGCCCAGCAGAAACCGGAGGATTATGACGAACTGATCGTACGGGTTGCAGGCTATAGTGCACAGTTTGTAGGACTCAACAAGAAAACACAAGATACAATCATTGCGCGGACAGTTCAGGAAATTTAGTTCTGACCGATCAGGACTGAATTGGTTCTTTGCATTGACTAAGATTTTGTTTTAAGGTATTTAATTCCTGCTC
>CAZRLQ010000084.1:0-8595 GCA_964600725.1 uncultured Desulfobacterales bacterium | reverse complement strand
ACATGAGGCAGATATAATCATTTCGCGAAAACTGAATGCAGGATTTAGGTTTTAACTTTTTGGCCGAGAAGTCTCCTTTCTGAACGACCTGTCTGCCCTGCCGCAGGCAGGCATGTTAAAAGCTCCTTCTGAATCTTAAATTCAGAAGGGGGAGCATTCACAAAAGGTGGTTCTGTATGAACTTAAAAAAACCGAATAAGATTTCAGATGAAGAATTTCTGGCTATTACCAGGGAAAAATATCAGCGGGCAGTGAAAAATGCGACGCCCATGTTTGCCTGGTACAGTCTTACCGAGGATTGTAACCTGCACTGTCGTTACTGTTTTGCCGATGCACATCTTTGCATAAAGAGAACAAAGCCCAAAGGAGAGCTTGATACCAATCAGGTTTTTACTGTTTTAAACAATGTTGCCCGGGCAGGAACTGTCGCCATTCAATTTGCCGGCGGTGAACCTTTTTTGCGAAACGATTTAGTTGAAATTGTTGAACATGCTGTAAAAAATAATATTTATGCAGCGGTTAACACTAATGGTACCCTTGTTAAGCCTGATACTGTCAAAAGACTTAAGCGAGCCGGTCTGTCCCAGGTAAAAGTGAGTATAGACGGGCTTAAAAAAAATCATGACTGGAACAGAGGAAAAGGAAATTTTGACAAGGCGGTAAATGCCTTGAAACTCTTTAGAGATAGCGGGATACCGAGTGTCTATCTGATAATGACACTGTCAAATGTCAATTATGACGATCTTGAGCCGCTGTTAGATTTAACAGAGCAGCTTGGTGTCAGATTTGTTATGGTTGAGTTCCTGCCGGTCGGCCATTCCGAAGGTTTAATTAAATGGGGGCTGAACAAGGAACAGCGCCGCAATGCCCAAAGGCTTTTATTGAAACATCAGAAAAAAAGAGGGATGGACGATATTCAGTTTGAAAATCGTTACATTGTCAGTGAACAGGAAAATACAAAGAGACTTCTTGCTGATTCCGGTCTGGAAGAATGTGATTTTTATAATTTTGGTGTCGGCTGTATCACCGGTATTTACAGCTATATGATCACGGCCCATGGCAAGGTTGCTACCGGCTGTCTTATACAGCAGGAGGTAAACAATTCAGATCTGCTTAAAAGAAGTTTGACGGATATATGGAATGAGGGCGATCTATTTAAAAAACTTCGAGACAGGGAAAAGCTGCAAGGCAAATGCGGCAAGTGTATTTATCGGTATGTTTGCGGCGGATGCAGGCGGTCGGCATTTATTCAAACAGGTGATTTCATGGGACCTGATCCAAATTGCTGGGTTGAAGGATGTGTGTTGAATTCGTGATGCTTATGAGTTGATGTAACCATTTGATCTATTTTTAATTATTAATCGAGCGATTTCAAAATGTCCCCTTTTGCCCGACTTCGGTGTCAGGTTCAAACTTTGATCCTCAAATTATATATATTCCTGCGGTTAAAATTTTCGCCTTTCTTGACCTCGAGCAAAATTAAACATTTTGAAACTGACTCAATCTTGAGGAGTAATGATGATACCTGAATTAAATATTCCTGAACTGGATAAATTTTTTTATCTGCCTGAAGAAGTTATTGGTGTTTTGGATAGTCTTGAGAAACTTACAAAGCAGCATCCGGTAAATGTACTGGTCGTCGGCCGCCAGGGCTGCGGGAAATCTTCTTTGATAAGGCAGTTCGCTGCTTATTATAAACGGCCGATTGCTGTTTTTCAAATTGGCCAGCTTTCCGAGCCGGGCCAGCTTTTTGGAGAACATGCGCTTAAAGGGGGGGATACCTATTATCAGGAATTTCTGTTTCCAAAAGCAATCTCTACTCCAAATTGTGTTGTTCATCTTGAAGAGATTAATCGACCCGAACATCCCAAGGCGCTCAATGAACTTTATTCAGTCCTTTCTGAAGATCGCTCAATCTGGTCGGATCAGCTTGGTCTTATAAAAGTTGCTGACGGCGTGGTTTTCTTTGCCAGTATGAATGAAGGTGAGGAGTTTACAGGGACGGATTCGTTAGATGTCGCACTTCGAGATAGATTTTATATTGTGCCGGTTGATTATCCTTCAGCCGATGTTGAAAAGAAGATACTTGTCAATAAGACTGGAATCGATGAACTCCAGGCCGATATGATTCTGAAAATAATCGGAAACCTGCGAAGCGATCCAAATATTGACGAAACTATTTCCGTACGTCACAGCCTGATGATCGCAGAACTTATGGCGGCAGGGGGTTCATTAAGGGAATCTTTGATATACAGCCTTTCAATATCAAGGGATTTAATTGAGAGTCTTCTCCTGGCGGTTCATGTGGAAACTAAGGACACAATAATCAAATCGTCTGAATATCGGCTGTTTCTTTAACGACAATCTATCCTTTTTGGCCCCTTTCGGGGCAGGAGGTTATACGTTTTTGCAGGGGGCTTTTTATAAACGCCCCTTTTTTGTTTAAAAGCCTTATTTGAAAACCGTAATTCCCATAATTAATTTCACAAGGCCATAGGTTTGTGCTTATTGAATGTTGCCATAGAGTTGCAAGTGTCTGCGACTTGATGGTTAATTGACAACCCAAAGCCGCATGAGAATTTGTATCTCTTGTGCATTGGCGGAGATTCCATCTCCCCCGTCTCCCTCAGGCACTTTGGCATCACAAAATTGATTAATTAAATTATACCTCTGAAAATTAGCAAAAGGTGTGTGTTTATAGGATGATTCATGCATCAGCTATGACGACTCTCAAGCTATTGCCGCAGCCTGCTCGAGATCTTTGCAGAGAGGAATCTTATTGCTTGTATAGCTGCTCGTATCTTCCAGTTCTTCTTCTGTCCTGCCCCTCCAGCAAAGCGGATCTTCTGCGAAGATATCTCCTTTGAAATAGTAGGCATTCTTTCTGCATCCTCCGCATATATAACGATATGCGCATTTGCCGCATCTGCCGGTAAGTTTTTCACGATCTCTTATCTTTTTGAGAATTTCTGAGTTTTTCCAGATATCGGCAAGAGATTTGTTTTTTAAATTTCCGATTTTTCCTTCTCCAAGGCCCCCGCAAAGGCGCACTTCACCTTTGGGTGATACAAATAGAGAATATATACCGGTAAAACAACCCACACAAAAATCATAGAAACCGGATGACAGAGCTGTGTTGCAGCATACTTTTTGTGTTTTTTTATCCTCAGAAGTAATATATCTGTTCTCAAATCCGATTCTGCGGGCTCCAATCCTGTTTTGGGTTTCGAATAAAAGCCTTTGCATATCCCGCCGCTGTTTTCTGGTTAGGATCAGGCTGTTTTTTCCTTCTCCCCTTCCTTTGGGAAAAAATTCCTGGACATTGAGGCTGGCTCCATATTTCTGGGCAAGTTCGATCATTTCAGGAAGCTGATTATAATTTGTTTGAGAAATAGTAAAAGAGATACGTGCCTGGAGCTGTACATCTTTAATATGCTTCAGTGCTTTTATGACGCGATCATAACTTCCTCTGCCCCTGTTGGCATCATGGGTTTTTTGATCGCTTCCGTCAAGACTGACCATAACATGTTTGACACCGGCGTTTGCAATTTCCCAGGCCATTTGACTGTCAATCGAAAACCCGTTGGAAACAATACCTACACTTTCAATGCGGCGGGAAGCAAAGCTTGCTAATTGAATAATGTCTTTCCTGACAGTCGGTTCTCCGCCTCCAAAGGAGAGGTGAAGAACCCCTGCATCGGAAAGATTGTCAATAATTGATTTGGCTTCGGCAGTTGTCAGCTCGTCAGAAAATGGTTCGCCTGCTGATACTCCACATAATTTGCATCTGAGATTGCAGGCTTGAGTGATGCTGAATCCAACGATTAAAGGGGTTGGATTTTTTACAGCTTCATAATATTTTTTTTTGGTGATATCCAGAAAGTTCATTTTTTCAATTCCTGTCTTAAACAGATGGAGCGTTGCCCACCTGCGATCAGGGCGAGAATATAAGATTCAGAACGAATACAAGATTCGCCCCCTACGCCTCTCTTCCCGCTGAAATTTCAAGATGTTCCGCCTTATATCGGCAGCCGGATTTAGTCTAAACTAACAGTTTTGATTTGAGAACTTCTTCCAGACGTGTCGGCAGTTGATCCAGTGAGTCCACAAGTATTGCTTTATCACCATACTGCTCAGAGAGTATTGTTTTCATTTTTTTATCTTCGTAAACACCAATAGTTATGAAATCAACATTCTTGTTTTTACAGTATTCAAGGGCTTTTTGTAAGCTAAGACCACAGTTTGGTTCTCCATCTGTAAGATGAATGATAAGTTTTCTCTTATCATCAGGCAGTTTCATGGCAGTCGTAACAATTGCCTGACCTGTAGGGGTTCTTCCTGAGGGGCGAACAGTATAAAGTATGCTGCTGTACGACAGGTCGTTTACTTTACAAACGCCGCCGCTTTCAAAATAGGCATACACCACAAGTCTGTTTTCAGTGCCTTTAACCGCCTGGCAAAGTGATGCAAATATACGTTCGGTTTTGACCCAGTCCTTACCGCCACTTGCAACTCCCCCCGACATGGAGGCCGAACCGTCAACCAGTATGGCTATATTTCTGGTATTATCATGTAAGAAGTACTCTCTTTGTCTGAAGATCAACCCATCAATTGAATAGCGGTACAGCCGTCTTCCATCAAGTTTTCCCAATGGCAGGAAGCGTCTGTATTGATAACGTCTGGTTCTGAGATTCCGCTGCTGTTTGAAAATCCGCCTTAATCTTGAAACCAGAGCATCATCCGGATCAATGAGACAGCGAAGGCTTGATTTTACAAAACAGGTTTCCATTATTTTCCATTTTTCCGTGTCGGAAATTTCTTCGATTTCTTCATTAATGCTTTTGCTTTCCTGCTTTTCCAGGGAGTCCTTAATATTTTGCATTAAAACAAGATTCGATTTAATTTCCGGGCTGTCCTCTTTCATCTCTTCATCTTCAGCTAACTGGTCCTCACCTTCGCTTTCTCCTTCTTCTTCACACTCTTCTTCCTTCTCTTCATCAAGATCTAAATATTTCAGGGGAACAGCGACAGCCCACGTCCTGGAGCCGGCCATCAAATCGTACCATAAATCTAAATACAGATTCACCCTGGCCTTGCAGCATTCTGAGACAGACTTGATTTTTATGAGTTTGACAATCTCTTTTTTTGCCTGAATCAGTCTTAGAAACAGGGGATAATAATCAGGATTCATATATACAGCTAATTTGTCAAGGAAAACGTGGTCGGAAAAGATAGACAGAAGGGTTGAGATGGTCGGATCGTTACTTATGTTTGATGTATTTTGCGGTCTGATATATTGCCAGCAGGATGGCAGGTAGCATCTCCAAACAGTATCACCGGCCAATTCCTTAATATAAATATCTTCGCATATATTAGTTAAAAGTTCGAGAAGGTTTTCTTTTTCAGGAGGAATTTCACCAATCTTTTTTTTCAGCATCAGCAAAACCACATCTGAAAGAACCTTGCAATGAAATGCTTCTCTTGCAGCTATGCCTGTCAGAATATCCATTTTACCGGGAGACAGCGGATATTCTCCTTTTGCCAGATTGATGTCAATTTCAATTTTATTTCGGCGGTTTGGGGCGGACATTCCTGTCCATTCGATTTTTTTTAAATTCGTAGCAATATGTCTTCCAACTTTGCGCAAAGCAAATAAAACCTTGATTAATTCTTGTGATTCTATGGAAGATTTGTTTTTTCTCCAATATTCGGAGTATCCATAAGATTGATAAAGACTCATATATATTTCCTTTTTTTGTCCAAATGCTCGACAAAGCCGCCATCTTCAGGGATGCGTACTGCACCGGCACTATATTTTCGTCCGCTTTTTTGCAACTTCTCAAAAAGTTAGGGCAACTATGGGAAAATCCCCCTCAATCCCCTTTTTTTAAAAAAAGCAGAAATGAAAATTTTCAAGAAGGCTTTCGGGGAGCAGGTTTACTGGGGCCAACCCGCAAAAGGCTCGTCCGGATGATCCAGGATTAAGCTGAATCTTTTACGTGAATCCGTTCTTACTTTTTCAGCCTCTTTTTCACTTAAATTTTCCGATTTAATCCAGTTTTCCAATAACCTTCCTCCTGGCAGCCACATTTCAATGGTATCTCTGTCATTGACCCATGCTTTAAGTTTAATTCCTTGTCTTTCCAATATATTCCACACCGAATCACTATTGCGTTCATCGCAATAAACACACATAATACATTCTTCCATACCAAGATGTTTCAAGGGTCTCCGGTCGTATTTAAAACAGGATATTAAACCCTCTTCGACATAAGGATCCAGCCTCCTGGCAAGTTTGTCATGCATCTCCTTTGACCCCAAAACAAGCCATTTACCCCAATAATCAAGGTACTCTTTATTAGTTAAGGGTTTTCCCTTGTAAGCGATATATTTGTATCCTTGTTTAATGCGGGAATGATAACCAAAAATAAAATGGGACTGAGGTTGGTCAATAATCATTATCTCTCTCTCCTGAAACAGAAAGGGATGTTCTCTTAATTGTGCGCTAAAAGCACAGTAATTCTTGTTATGGCAGCCTGTTTTTATAACTATACCTGTCTATCAATTCACCGTTTCGTAACTTCTCAAAAAATTAAGGCAGCTATGGGAAAATCCCCCTCAATCCCCCTTTAAAAAAGGGGGAAGTACATAAGGTGCACGAAATTATTAAGAGGTTACACCGTTTCAACCCCTGGACTTTTCCACATGTTTTTCCAATATCCTGTTTGAAGTTTTATCAATTGGAAGATCTTTGCCTAAAAATTTTGTATAAATATGCAGAGGTGTTTTCTCTCTTAACTTGATCATTTTATTAATTATCATTTTTTGAGTAAAATTTTTGTATTTCTTAATGATTTTTCTTTCTTTTCCAGGATTTGAAAGAAGTTCATTTGCCGCATTTAATACAAATAAAAAGAATATCTGGCGGGTATCGGATTTGAGAGCATTTGACTCGGCTTTAATTGAAGCATCATGGAATTCTTCGGTAAATTTTGCCAACTGCTTTCTTTTTTCAGATACGGAAAGTTTTGAAAATTTTTGCAAAAAAACTCCTAATCCTCCAAGCTCATTGAGCATTTCATTTAGTTGAGTCCTGGTTTCGCAATCTATTTTTTTTATTACCTGGTTTATCTTGTTAACCTGTTTGCGGCATCTTTTGATACATTTGGAAAGCTTTTCAAACCGCTCTTCCTCTTTGTCTGAACGCTGCTGATTGATTTGAAGCTCTTTAAACTCTCTTTCGAGAAGCAGGAGATTTTGATAAGGATCGGAAGATGTGCCGAAACTGTTCACCGGGGTGAGAAAAGGGAGGAAAAATTCTTCGTCTTTTTGCAGGTCTTTCTCTTGTTCAACCTTCTCCACGTCAAAAATATCGATTTCTTTTCCGTTGGGATTATTATATTCTACAACTTTAAACTCCTTTGCCAATGCCCGGTTGTAAAGAGTTGATCCCCTGATGAGGTATATCCTCGTTGGATTGGCGAAATAGATGCCCGCTTCTATAAAGTCGGCGTATGAATCAATGATAAGAAGTCTTCTGCAAGTCGATTCAATAGCCTCTTCAAACCGGGCTTCGGGGCTGGGCCAGATGACGGAATGAACAACCGTAATTCCTCTTGTTCCAAGTTCTCTTGTCAGGCGCATTGCTTCAGTTCCGCTATAGCGCGCTTCCGGTTTCAGCCTTTTTATATCGGCATCATTAAGTGATTCGGTTCCAAATGATATCTTTACAACATTTGCTTTTACTAAAAGATCAATTAAATCGAAATTAATCTTGTGGGGCAGAAATTTTTTGTCATCAGTTATGAAATTATCGATTCTCGCACTTATAACAAATTCAAACCTCTGGTTGAATTTTTCCTTGATGATTCTTCCGAAAAGATTATCCGCCCTCCGAAGATTATAAATCATATTATCATTTGCAAATAAAATCCTTTTTATTTGCCTGTTTTCAGAAATTTCGCCAAGGATCTGCATTATTCTGTCAACGGAAATCGATCTTATAGCCTTTCCAAAAACCCGTGAACAGAATGTGCATCCGTATGGACATCCCCGTTCAGTAAAAACAGAAGCGAGATCAGATCCATGTATGCAGAAATGGGAAAAATTCAAACTTTCAATCTGCTTTCTGTTCAAACAGGGATATTCTTTGTTAATAAATAACTTTTTGTTCTCTTTAAACATTATGCCTGGGATGTTTCTCAGTTCCTCCGGCTTAGGCTTATCTTTTGTGATTTCATTGATAAGTTGTTTAAAGGTGAAATCAGCTTCGCCTCTCAAGGCATAATCTGCTTTCAGGTTTTTGAAGAATGCAACCGGCCTGCTCCTGAATGCAGGCCCCCCAAGGATAAATTTTGCTGAAGGAAGATTTTCTTTGATTAGATTAACCCATGCTGATGCCAAGGCGTACTCCTCTGGATGATCGTAGGCGGTCATCATGACAAAATCCGGCTTTATCCTTAAAACTTCTTCAGGGTTGAATAGAATCTTTGCCTGGTGACATCCTTCCTTGCGCAATATTTGGCAGAAATATTCCGCTGCAATACTGTTGGTCTGTGTCAGGAACACAAATAAAGACATTTATTTTAAAAACCC
>CAZRLQ010000083.1:0-8614 GCA_964600725.1 uncultured Desulfobacterales bacterium | reverse complement strand
AGCTGTTATTTTGTTTAAAGGGCCGAACATCTGTGAAACACGGGCTTTCGGGCATGCATCTCCCCGGCGCGGATGCCGGACCCCAAGGTAATTGGCTATTGCCGCAATTCCCGGCAATTGTGCAGCTGTACCGTCAACAGCAGGGAGATTAAAACCATGCCATTTTAATGGCTTGAAATTTTTATAAAAATAATCAATCAACTGAGAAATGTTTGCTGAAAATATATAATTATATATAGCATAACTAATTAAAATATCAAGAGATATTGTTTAAACCTTCCTTAAGTTAATGACATTGGTAGGATATTTGCAACATATCAAGGCTTCATCTCCTTATGCGTTGCCTGGAAGTTATTTTATAACTGATGAAATCGAGGTCATTGAAAGCTTATGTCTACACAGCATCTTGTGCTTGGGAAAAGAATAGATTTTATTACAGGCAAGATTATTGTTGATACCCATAATGAACGTGTCAGACAAATAATAGCAAAAATTCTGATTAACGAAAAGGGATTTCTGAAAAACGATATTGAATTAAAGCGCAAAATTGAAATCAATATAGAAGGCAATAAAGGTATAGTAAACGTTGATTTTATTGTCAGAGTTAATGGCAAGGTATTTATGGTTATTATTTTCGGGCCCGGTTCTTTAGTCAGCAGGGAGCGTTCGACTCTGGCAGCAGCGAGACTTGTTGAGAGTTATGAAGTTCCTTATTGTGTAATAACAAATGGAGATAATGCAGAGGTTATGGAAACAAGATCCGGCAAAGTTGTTGACAAGGGCATTAATGCTATCTTGTCAAAAAAAGAGGCATTAAAGATGTTTGATACCGTTCTCTTCGAAAGGCTGCCGTGAAACCGCCTGGAAAAAGAAAAAAATTCTCTATTTTTTTGAAGTCTTGGCGGAACGTGAATGTAAAGAATTCGAATGCAGCATCTGTTAGAAACGGCTTTAAAGCTTCACTTTTTGCCCCTTATCGGCGTATGCCTCTGCAATACCCCCTATCCTTATAAATTAACAGATTCATCTATAAAAGAAACCAACGGTTTTAACTGCACCCGATCTGTTCAGTTGAAACGTCTATGATATAATGCTTTACTTAAAATCAATCATCTGCTATGAAAAGCAGATATGGCAAGAAATACGCGACAAGAAAAATATAAATAGATGCTCAGGCATTTTATCTTAGAGGGGGGCATTTAAGGGGCGGATTTTTATTATTAAAAAAGTGACCGTAATTGCAATATAGTTTAATGCTGTTGAGCAGATAACAGGTATTGTAGCGCACCCTAAACGAGTAAGGGTTGTATATCGTTTTAAGCCACGGGGCCCTGCCTCATGTTATATCACAAATGAGTTATCAATATGGTGAACGCATAATGTAATATCTGTAATCGAAGCTTTGTGTTTTAGCGCCTTATCTTCAGGCCATCTTTTACAGTGTTGCTCCTGCGGCTTTACCACGTCAAATCGTCTGAATCTGAGCGCGAATTCCAATAACTTATCCATATCTTGTCCCTTAAAGATTTTCGGAGGCTTGCTTTGTATTCAAAGATACTGATACTTCGTTTTCCAATGACCGAAGTACAAAAGCCGCTTGTATGTCATTTGGCTAAAGATTTTGATCTGACATTTACGATACTTAATGCCGCTATTCTGCCGAGAAAAGAAGGTATAATGGTTCTTGAACTGTCAGGAACAAGAAAAAATTTCAAAGAAGGCGTAAGATATCTCAAAAAACAGGGAGTAAAGGTCCAAAATGCATCACAGGAAATAAAACGAGACGAAGATAAATGCACCCACTGCGGTACTTGTACGGCGGTCTGTCCAACAGGTGCTCTTTCAATTAAACGACCGGAAATGCTGGTCGTTCTTGACCGGAAAAAATGCAGTCTTTGTGAACTCTGCATCCCGGCTTGTCCTCCCCGGGTAATAGGGATAAGTCCAATAAGTGATAAATTTTTTTAATGAAGCCACTTGTAGCTGTTGCGCTTAGCGGTGGTATTGACTCTCTTTTTGCCGCCTATATTTTAAAGGAACAGGGATACAAAATAGTCGGTATTCATTTTATAAACGGGTATGAATCCTTTTCCTTGCCCCGGAAGCATCGATTCCACATTTACAATGATACCGATGATGTATTAAATAAAAAGAGATTGTCAAATGCTGAGAATATTGTTTCTTACAAGATAACCAGCATTGAAAAACAGCTCGGAATAGTTGTAAAAGTTATAGAGAGCACCATTGCCTTTAAAAAAAATGTAGTTGATTATTTTATTCAAACCTACAAATCCGGCAAGACTCCAAATCCATGCTTAATATGCAACCAGTCAATAAAATTTGGAACAGTTCTTGACTTTGCGCTTGAACTGGGCGCATCCTGCCTTGCCACCGGCCACTATGCCAGAGTAATCAAAGACAGCAAAGGTATATTTCACCTGCTGCGCGGCAGCGATCCTTATAAAGATCAATCCTATTTCCTTGCTCTTTTGTCTCAAAAGCAGCTTTCAATGGTCTGTTTTCCTCTTGGAGGCATGACAAAACAGCTCGCTGCTAAAATAGCGGCTGACAAAGGACTGGCTCCTGTTTTACATGGTGAAAGCCAAGATATATGTTTTATCAATGGGAAAACATATTCTGAATTTCTTTTGCAGCAACCTGGGTTTGAGTCAAAGCCGGGCCCTATTCTGGATGTCAGCGGAAATACTGTCGGCAGGCATAAAGGTCTTCATCTTTTTACAATTGGGCAGAGACGGGGAATCAATTGCCCGGGTCCTGAACCCTATTATGTCGTATCAATGGACAGAAATCTAAATCGTCTCATTGTCGGCAGTAAAAAAGATTTATTGGCCGATGAATGCACAGTTGTTCAAATAAACTGGATCAATCAGCAACCGGCTTCTCCACTTGAGGTTTTTACCCGTGTTCGATACAGACACAAAGCTGTTGAATCAACGCTTTTCCCGATTAGCCGGTATACCGCTGTTATCCGGTTTAAAGTCCCTCAATCCGCTGTAACACCAGGACAGGGAGCGGTATTTTATCTTGGTGATGAAGTGATTGGGGGAGGATGGATTGATTGTGTAAAGTCATGAAAAGATATTCTATAATAACATTGGGTTGCAAGGTAAATCAGCATGAATCCGAAGTCATAGCCCAACACTTGAAAGCCTCGGGGTGGAGTTGTTCAAATAAAAATGAAAATGCAGACCTGTTTCTTATAAATACCTGTACTGTTACCCAAAGTGCATCCATGCAGTCTCGACAAGCTGTAAGGCGGGCCATTAGGACGAATCCCAAGGCACGTATAATTGTAACAGGCTGTTATGCCCAGATTGAGCCGGATGAAATCAAAAAGATAAAGGGCGTGCATGACATAATCGGTAATGACTGTAAATATAAGATACCTGAAATTATTGCATCCTTTGATGGAGAAGATCGTTTGTGTCCGGAATCTTTAAGCCAGGATATTTATGATGAATTTGAATTTAAAGAGATACCGGCTGATTTTTTTGGTAACAGAACAAGGCCTTTTTTAAAAATTCAGGATGGTTGCAATGCTTTTTGTACTTATTGCATTATTCCTTATGCCAGGGGCAGGAGCCGCAGCATGCCCGTTGAAACTGTATTAAAAAATATCAGACAGCTAAAGAAAGCCGGATACCGCGAGGTGGTGATTTCAGGCATACACCTTGGATGCTATGGTCTTGATCTTTTGCCAAAAACCAGTCTGTCTGAACTTATAAGAGATGTCAGCGGCTTAAAAATAATTGATCGTGTCAGATTAAGTTCAATAGAACCTGTGGAACTGACAGAAGATATCATAAAGCTTGTGGCGGAATCGGATAATATCTGCCGTCATTTTCATATTCCGCTGCAAAGCGGTGATAATCTGATCTTAAACAGGATGCATCGGGGCTATACACGGTCGTTTTTCAGCGAGCTGATTGTAAATATTAATAAATTGATTCCCGATGCTGCAATAGGTTTGGATATTCTGCCCGGTTTTCCAGGCGAGACGGATGAGGCTTTTGAGAATACTTATTCTTTGGTAAAAGATCTGCCCGTATCTTACTTGCATGTTTTTCCCTTTTCGCCTCGAAAGGGAACACAGGCTTACAGCTATACTGATAAAGTTCATACAAAAGTTATAAGGGCAAGGTGCCGAAAAATGCGTGAACTTGGGATGGATAAAAAAAAGGAGTTTTACGAAAGATTTAATGGCAAAACCGTTGAAGTTCTTGTAGAGAGTAAAAGAGATAGAGCTTCGAACTTGTTGAAGGGCCTGACATCAAACTATATACCGGTGAAAATAAGCGGCAATGATGATCTAAAAAACAGAATTGTAAAGATTCTGATTAAAGAAACTAAAGGGAGCAGCCCTGTATATGGAGTAATTTGCAATTAAAAATCAGGAATTGTTGGCATCCCTGTCTGCAGGAGGCGGGCATCGTGCAGGTAAAAAGTGTGAACTGACAAATGAAGGATGCCTAATTGGGGGCTGGTCATATTTTCGGCCATTATCAAAAAATCTAAAAATCTATCTGCGGATTAATCTTTTTCCGGTTTTTTTTTATTACACCTGCTGATGGCCAAAGTTAGAACCAAAGCCCCTGATTGTTTGTGAAAAATTTCGATAAAGCGGTTTTGGAGGATACATGGATTATAAGAAAACACTAAACCTTCCAGTCACAAAGTTTCCCATGAAAGCAAACCTGGCTAAACGAGAACCTGAGCAGTTAAAATCGTGGGAAGATATTTGTCTATATGATAAAATCAGAGATATCTCCAAAGGCAGAAAGCTCTTTATACTGCATGATGGTCCTCCATATGCAAATGGCCATATTCATATCGGCACAGCTTTGAACAAGATTTTAAAAGATATCATTGTTCGGTCGAGGCAGATGTCCGGTTATGACGCGGTCTATGTGCCGGGATGGGATTGTCACGGACTTCCGATCGAACATAATGTTGATAAAGAGCTTGGAGCTAAAAAGAAAAATATTTCTTTAGCCGAAACTCGCAAATTATGCAGATCTTATGCTGAAAAGTTCATAGATATCCAGCGCGATGAGTTCAAGAGGCTTGGGGTGATGGGTGAATGGGAAAATCCATACCTGACGATGGACTACCGGTATGAAGCCATAATTGCCAGGGAATGTTGCAAATTTGCGTTAAATGGCAGCCTTTTTCGAAGCAAAAAACCTATTTACTGGTGCAGCAGTTGCAGAACCGCTCTTGCTGAAGCAGAAATAGAATATTACGATGTTTCATCACCGTCGATTTTTGTTAAGTTTTCTTTAAGAGACGATTTAAGCTCAAAGATTCCGGCTTTGTCCGGCAAAAAAGTTTCTGTTCTGATATGGACGACGACCCCATGGACTATCCCCGCAAATCTTGCCATAGCCCTTCATCCTGATTTTGAATATGCTGCAGTTGATACAGGCGGCGGCGAAATATTTATTTTAGCGCTGGATCTTGTTGAAACATGCATGAAGAATTTCGGAGTGCCAAAGTATTCTGTTGTCGCAAGCATCAAACCCGGAGATCTTGAAAACAAGAAATGCACTCATCCTCTTTATGACCGTGAGTCAATTATCGTCCTCGGCAGTCATGTCACGCTGGATGCCGGAACCGGATGCGTTCATACTGCGCCTGGTCATGGACGCGAAGATTATGATATGGGACTTTTATATAACCTGGATGTCTATTCTCCGGTGGATGACAGGGGGTGTTTCACAGAGGATGTAAAGTTTTTTGAAGGAAAATTTATTTTTGATGCAAACAAGGATATCAATGCCAAGCTAAAAGAGAAAAGCGCCTTAATTAAAGAAGAAAAGATAACGCATTCTTATCCGCACTGCTGGCGTTGCAAAAAACCGGTTATTTTCAGAGCCACCCCCCAGTGGTTTATTTCAATGGAAAAGACGGGTTTGCGGGGAAAAGCTCTTAATGAGATCGACAAGGTAAAGTGGGTACCTTACTGGGGTAAAGAGAGAATTTACGGCATGATAGAGAACCGGCCTGACTGGTGTGTCTCCAGGCAAAGAGCCTGGGGAGTTCCGATAACGGCGTTTTTGTGTGAAAAATGCAAAACCATGCTGATTAATCAGGAAGTAATAGATAATATATATAATATCTTTAAGGAGCATGGCGCTGATATCTGGTTTGAAAAGGATACAGGCGACCTGATGCCAAAGGGTGCTGTTTGCGAAAAGTGTGGAAACAATACATTTACCAAAGAGACCGACATTTTGGATGTATGGTTTGATTCAGGGGTCAGCCATGCAGCCGTGCTTGAAGAGCGTTCAAATCTAAAATGGCCTGCGGATCTCTATCTGGAAGGGAGTGACCAGCACAGGGGATGGTTTCACAGTTCACTTCTAACGGCAGTTGGAACAAGGGGAAGTGCGCCCTTTGATTCCGTATTAACCCACGGATTTGTTGTGGATGCAGATGGGAAAAAGATGTCTAAATCAATCGGAAATATTATCGCTCCCAAAAAGGTGATCGATAAATATGGAGCCGAGATTCTCCGTCTATGGGTATCTGCATCGGATTATCGAGACGATATCCGAATTTCCGAGAAGATATTAAGACAGTTAAGCGATGCATACAGGAGGATAAGAAATACCTGCAGGTTTATGCTTGGAAATCTTTTTGATTTTGATCCTAAAACAGATTCTGTTGCATATGATGTAATGCCGGAACTTGACAAGTATGTTCTGCACAGGCTTCAGGAAATAATTGAAAAGACGCTTGTTGCCTATGATATATTTGAGTTCCATACGATCTATCATACACTTTATAATTACTGCACCCTTGATCTTTCAGCCTTTTATCTTGATATCCTCAAGGACAGACTTTATACTTCACCGGCAGAATCGACTGAAAGAAGAAGCGCCCAGACGGTAATCCATATCTTGCTGGATTCCATTGTAAGGTTGATGGCGCCGATTCTTTCCTTTACAGCGGAAGAAATATGGAAACTTATGCCGGAAAAGAAGGATAAAGAAGCAAGTATCCACCTGGAATCTTTACCGGTTGTCGATGAAAAGTTAAAAGATAGTGAACTGGCGGATAAATGGAAGCGGATTCTTGGTGTGCGCAAAGAGGTGACAAAGGCTATTGAGGAAGCAAGGGACAAAAAACTTGTAGGACATTCCCTTGACGCAGCCGTTACAATATTTGCCGATAATAATTTATATGAAGAACTCTTTCCATATAAAGAAGATTTAAGGTCCATATTTATTGTATCAAATGCCGAGCTGATCAATGGAAAAGAGCTTCCAGAGATATGGAAAAGCAATGAGATTGATGGACTTGCAATACAGGTTGAACCGGCATCGGGTGATAAGTGTGAGCGGTGCTGGATACATGATCCTTCTATCAGACCGGACTCTAAGTATCCCAATATCTGCAGCCGTTGCCAAAGCGTGATGAATGAGATAGATAGCGTCCATTAAGAAATGAGGATTTTTATTCAAAATCAAGGCACGCGGAAAAATAACCGGAGGCATATAGTTGATATTCATAAGGATTTATTTTTTCGTATAATCTGTCTGCGTGTACCGCACAGGCAGACGCAGATATCGGGCGAAAAGACCATAAATCAACGGACTTATTTATGGGTGGGCAATAGATAAGATTGAACCGGCAGGATAGAAGCGGCAGACTGTTTTCTTGCAGATTTTGGTCTATATATCGCGGCTTTTCAATAAACCAAGGGCGATCTGCTCAATTTTAAAAAGCTGTTTTAAAACTGATGAATCGGCTTTGCTTTGATCTACTGCTTTTAAAACAGCTTCCAGGCTTTTCTGGAAATGATCTTGCCGGGGTAAGGCGGGGTAACTTTTCAAAAAGCTCCGGGCAACGATGGAAAAATCCCCCTCAATCCCCCTTTTTCAAAGGGGGAAGTATATAGGTGCCCGGACTTATTGAGAAGTTACAAGGCGGGAACCCAGGTAACTGATATAAAATAGCCGGCAGTTAGATGGATTTACTAAAATTTAAAGATAAGTATTTAAAGCTCGTAATAATTTCCGGGCTGATTATAATCATAGATCAAATTACAAAACTTGTAATTTTAAGAACCATTTTGCCTTACCATTTTGTTACGGTTATACCAGGATTTTTCAATTTGACCCATATACATAATCCAGGTGGCGCTTTCGGCTTTTTGGCAAATCAAAATTCCGCCACTTTCAATATTTTCTTTATCATCGTTTCATTATCGGCGATCTGTTTTGTTTTCTATCTCTATATTAAAACACCTAAGACAGAGCCTTTGTTAGCAGCAGGTTTTGCTTTGATTTTAGGGGGAGCCATCGGTAATCTGATAGACAGAATTGGTTTGGGTATAGTGGTTGATTTTCTTGATTTTTACGCAGGAAATCTGCACTGGCCTGCGTTTAATATTGCCGACAGCGCTATTTCTATAGGAATTATAATTTTTCTGTTTCATATTATATTAAGAAAAACACCTGTTTAAAAAACCTTTAACCTAAAGGTTATATTTGTACGAAATCTATATTGAAAGGAGGTGATTTTATTTTTTTTCTCAACTTTCTGACTTGCGATAAATTGCTATAATAATGGTTTAACCTGTTGAAAT
>CAZRLQ010000082.1:0-8740 GCA_964600725.1 uncultured Desulfobacterales bacterium | reverse complement strand
CCTTAAGCTGTTTGGCCGGGCTTCAAAAATGGCCAAAGTCGAGTTCTTCTCTTATCAGTCTTTAATTTCATGACAAGTATTTCCACACCGGCAATCATTTTGCGCCGTGTAAATCATGGTGACTATGATCTTATCGTTACATTTTTTACTTTAAATAACGGTAAGATCTCAATGATTGCAAAATTTGCAAAAAAGAGTGTCAAGAGATTTGCGGGCATTCTTGAACTTTTTTCAGTTTTGCAGGTTGTATGTAAAACAGGTCGAAACCGGGGACTCCCTGTTTTACAGGAAGCATCATTAAAGCATCTTTTTTCAGGAATCAGAAGCGACATTAAAAAGACAGCCTATGCCGGCTACTGGGTTGAATTGACAAATAAGTGGATGGAAGAGTGGGCAAAGCAGGTTCGAGTTTATCACTTGCTTCAATATGCTCTTAAAAAATTGGACCAGGGACTTACACAAGAAAAGGCCATTAGCATTCTGTTTCAGATAAAATTTATGTCGTTGTTCGGACTGTCACCCAATCTGAGTGAATGCGGTATCTGCGGAATTCCGCTGGAAAAAATAGAAAACAGCAGAATTATTTTTGACATTATAAAAGGGGGGCTTGTATGTAAAAATTGTTCTGCTGGATCGTCAAGACCGATATTGCTTTCAAAAGGTACGATTAAACAGCTTTTTTGGATTGAAAATAATGACTTGAAAAAAGCGGAACGGATAAAATTTACGCCCCTTGCTTTACAGGAAAGCGAAAAATTTCTGGAAGCTTTTGTCCCGTATCACTTGGGAAAAGAGCCCCGAAGCCTGAAATTTTTGCGCCAAATACGGTAACCTCTCAGAGTTCGGACACCTATGCGCTTCCTCCTTTGAAAAAGAGGGATTGAGGTGAACTTTCTCATTATTGCCCTAATTTTTTGAAAAGTTACCAAATACGCTAATAAGAATCTATAACCTATGGTTGATTATGCCGAACAGACTGAAAAAAATCCTTGAATCAAAAGATATTGCCGCATCAGCTCCGTGCAGAATAGATATGGGTGGAACACTCGATATCAATACCTTTTATTACCCGCTTAGGCATCTAACTCCCTGCACTTTCAATATTGCGATTGATTTAAGGACAAAAGTACACCTTCTGCCGTATAAGGAAGGCATGGTAAAAGTTTCTTCGAAAGGATTTAAAAGTGCTGAATATCTTATCGACGATGCGCCTTTCAATCATCCTCTTGGGCTTATTTTTGCCGTTGCCTCATATTTCAGAGCTGGAGGTATCCATATAGATATTGATTCATCATCACCTCCCAGAAGCGCTTTGGGGGGTTCATCCGCGGCAACGGTGGCACTCGTTGCAGCATTTTCAGCTCTTTTTGAACAGATTGATCCGGAAAATATTCAATTCAGGGAAAAGACAGCCCTGATAGCGCATGCACTTGAAGAGAGTGTGGCAGGTGTGCCTTGCGGGCTTCAGGACCAATTGGCTGCTTCATTTGGAGGTGTGAATGCATGGTACTGGACGGGGGATATAAAAATACCTTTTTTCAGAAAAAATCTGGTTTTTGCCAACCGATCTCTCAAATGTCTGGAAGAACATCTGCTTCTTGCCTATTGCGGTGTTCCCCATGAATCGAAAAATATTAACGAAAGATGGGTTAAGCAATTTGTTTCAGGCACAAACCGTAATCTTTGGACTGAAGTTGTTGACTGTACAAAAAAATTTGTTGAAGGTCTTTCAACGCTTATCTTAACAGGCCAAACTTTTAAAGAAGTCTCCACTCTAATGAACAAAGAGACAGCTATAAGAAAAAGAATGACGCCCGATGTGTTAGATGATATGGGAGAAAAGCTGACGGATTTTGCTGTTGAAAACAACTGTGGTGCAAGATTTACCGGAGCCGGCGGAGGTGGTTGCATCTGGGCATTGGGTGAGATCAATGACATCAAAAGATTAAAGAGGATCTGGGAAAAAGAGCTCAACAATAAAAAAGGTGCCTGTCTGCTAAACCTTAAGATAGATTTTGAAGGCTTAAAAATTGATTCAAATGTTTAAATATTAGTTATGAGTTTTGAGTTGTTGAATCTCTAACTCCTAATTCACCATTCATGACTAATTAGCTCCTAAAAGCTAAGTGTCAATAGCTGCTCATCTTCCATAAGCAGGCTACACCTGGAGCCGTGATACATATTAACGCAAAATAGTAGGGACAATCCCCCTGTGGCTGCCTCGCAAGCATCAAAAATTTTGTGTTTTTTGGGCATTTTATAGTAGGGGAAGTTATTTCGTCCTCGTTCCTTATGTGCTTCTCCCTTTGAAAAAGGGGGATTGAGGGGGATTGTCCCATTGTCGCCCGGGGATTTTTGAGAAGTTACAATTTCTAATCCTAATTGAGGTAAAAAAATGAATTTCCAGGAGATTATACTCTCATTACAAACTTTTTGGTCACGCAAGGAATGTCTTCTGATTCAACCATATGATATGGAGGTAGGCGCGGGGACATTTCATCCGGATACACTCCTTAGAGCACTCGGTCCCGAACCATGGAATGTGGCTTATGTTCAGCCTTCCAGACGGCCTACCGACGGCCGTTATGGTGAGAATCCCAACAGACTCCAGCATTACTACCAGTTCCAGGTAATACTAAAACCATCTCCTGTTGACGTTCAGAAACAGTACCTGGAGAGTTTGAAGATACTCGGCATTGATCGGCTTGAACATGATATACGATTTGTAGAAGATGACTGGGAATCTCCTACTCTTGGAGCATCAGGTCTTGGCTGGGAAGTTTGGCTGGATGGTATGGAAATTACACAATTTACCTATTTCCAATTAGCAGGAAGTTTGGAACTTCATCCCGTATCTGTAGAAATCACCTACGGTCTTGAACGGATTGCCATGTATCTGCAGGGAGTCGACAATGTCTTTGACCTGAAATGGAATGAAAGGATAACTTACAGAGATGTTCATCACCAGCAGGAAGTTGAGCAGTCAACATACAATTTTATCCAGGCTGATGTTAATATGCTCTTCGATCTTTTTAACAAGTATGAAGCCGAAGCAAAAAGGGTAATTAAGGAACTGCTCGTTCTTCCCGCCTATGAATACTGTCTGAAATGTTCGCACACCTTTAATCTGCTTGATGCCAGAGGTGCGATCAGTGTTACGGAAAGAACAGGTTATATAGCGAGAATAAGAACCCTTGCCAGAGCATGCGCCGAAACCTATCTCAATCAGAGAAAAGAGATGGGTTTCCCTTTAATCAGAACCTGATTTAAGAGACTAATTCCTTAACATTGAAAAATCAGGGATGATTCCCTATTATGTGATATTAAAAAAGCAGGGGCAATCCCCCGGTGGTTGCCCTGTCCGTGCCTGGCCTGACAATTTGCAGCCACAGGAAAAAGGGCAACCAAAGAGGCTGTTCCTACAAGATACATCTGGCAGAATTTTCCAGAGGTTCAAATCGTTTTGCGCATTCCGCAAATATTTCACATATATAACATGGCAAGGAATCATCCCAGAAATCAGCAGAAAATTTGACTTTAAATCGAGGCAATATATGACTGATCTATTAGTTGAAATAGGAACAGAGGAGATTCCGGCAAGCTATATTGAGCCTGCCTTAAATGCACTTTCAGCCGGACTTCTTAAAAAAATGGACGAAATGCGTATTTCGTACGGAAAATCGAGTGTTTTTGGAACCCCTCGAAGACTTGCGGTTAAGATTACAGATGTTGCTGATAAACAGAAATCAATCACAACACAGCTTATAGGACCGCCTGAAAGAGTCGGCTTTGACAATGAGGGAAAAATAACTCTGGCAGCGGAAAAATTCGCAGAAAAAGCTGGAATTTCTGTGGATCAGATTGCAATCAAGAAGACAAATAAGGGATCCTATTTATCTGCAAAGAAAATAGAAGACGGTCTTGCATCAGAAACCGTGCTGCAAGATATTCTGCCTGATCTGATCTTATCGATCCCCTTTCCAAAAACCATGAGATGGTCTGATCTTGATATAAATTTCGCAAGACCAATTCATTCCATTACCGCTCTATTCGGCAGAAAAATTATTCCTTTTATGCTTGGAAACATAAAAAGCGGCAGATACGCTTTTGGTCACAGCTTCATGAATCCTGAAAAGGTCGAGCTTTCAGATCCTTCGGTCTATATTGGTAAGCTGCTTTCAGCCCATGTTCTGGTCGATATTAACGAAAGGAAAAATCTTGTTGAGAAAAATATTTCAAAAGCCGCAGATGAGCTTGGAGGCAAGGTACTGTCTGATACTGATCTTGTAGAGACTGTTACCAATCTTGTTGAATATCCGGTTGCCGTGGCAGGAAAGTTTGACAAAAAATTCCTGGAACTCCCTGATGAAGTCCTGATTACCGCCATGCGCGAACATCAAAAATATTTTGCAGTGGTTAATGAAGAAGAAAAGCTAATGCCTTGTTTTATTGCGGTAAACAATACCTGTGCCAAAGACATGACCCTGGTTGCAAAAGGACACGAAAGGGTTCTCAGGGCACGGCTTGAAGATGCCCGTTTTTTCTATACAAGTGATATCAGTGCATCACTGGATACGTTTGTGGATAAATTAAAGACCGTAATTTTTCAGGCCAAACTTGGATCCATTTATGAAAAGGCTTTACGCATACAAAAGATAACAGATTTTCTGGCAGACAAGCTGCACGGCAGCTTGATTTCGGGAAAAAAACTTACTGAACTTAAAATCCAGTTATCAAGAGCCGCCCTCCTGTGTAAAGCAGACCTTGTCAGCCAGGTAGTCGTTGAATTTCCAAAACTTCAGGGTATTATGGGCAGAATCTATGCAGCAGCAGAAAAAGAAACAGATGAAGTTGCAGTTGCAATTGAGGAACATTATCGTCCTACATTTTCAGGAGGACCCCTTCCTGAAACAACGACAGGAGCGATCCTGAGTATTGCCGACAAAATCGATTCTATTTGCGGATGTTTCAGCATCGGACTTATTCCAACAGGTGCCTCTGATCCATATGCGCTCAGGCGGCAGGGCATCGGTATTATTCAGATTATACTGGATAAAAAATTTTCCTTTTCCTTAAAAGAACTGATTGAAAAAAGCGTCAAACTTTTTAAAGAAAAGAACGACCAGCAGGTTGAAGATACGATCAATAAAGTTTACCTGTTTTTGCAAAACCGCATATCCCATCTTCTGGCCGAAGAAGGTTATTCAAAAGATGTAATTGCATCGGTTTTAGCCGTTTCAAAGGGTTACGCAACCGATACATGGAAAAAAGTTCAAGCTCTACAGGAATTGAAGCAAGCCGCTGATTTTGAACCGCTTGCTGTTACGTTTAAGCGCGTTGTAAATATAATAAAAAAATCATGCTCCGAAAAAACGGATAAGCCGGATAAATATAAAATAGATGTTGATGAAACCCTTTTTCAGCACGAATCTGAATCAAAACTTTATTCCAGGTTCCTGGAAATTAGAACAAAGGTATTTGAAAATTTAGACAAAGGTTTGTTTAACCAGGCTCTTGTTGAAATTGCATCTATACGAGATATTGTCGATCATTTTTTTGATTCTGTTTTGGTTATGGAAAAAGATGATAAGATCCGTTCCAATAGATTGGCGCTGCTATCAAATATTGCATCGGTCTTTGAAATTTTTGCCGATTTCTCAAAGATCTCAACTTAAATGTTAAATGGAGAAAAAATATGCCTTTTGATCCGAATAAAGATAAAGTATTAAAAGATTGGAAGTGTGAGGAAACAGGGCTGATTGTTTCCATCAATCAATATGATAAAGCTCAGCCAAAGGTACAGATAGGTCCAAGGATCTTAAAGAAAAGAGATGGCAGCGACAGAGCGCCGGCAAAAGCAGGCCGGTTGACAATAGAGGACATCTCGTGGCTTTATGATATCATCGATGAAGTAAAAGATAATCTGTCGGATCTGGTAAAACCCGAATGATAAAAGAGGAGAGAGGGAGAGAAAGTTATGACGGTTAAAGATATTGCAAAAAAAATTGTTTGGTTAGGGCATGACGGTTTTAGAATCGATGCGGAAAAGACTATCTATTTCGACCCTTATGAGATAAAGTCGGAGGTCAAGGCTGATCTTATTCTTGTTACACATGAACATTTTGATCACTGTTCACCTGAAGATATATCAAAAATCCAGCATTCGGGAACAGTTATTATTACAGAGAAAGATTCTGCAAAAAAACTTTCAGGAGATGTAAGAGTAATTAAGCCTGGAGAATACATAAATATGGGTAATATCAAGATTGAAGCTGTTTCCGCTTACAACACAAACAAAAATTTTCATCCTGAAAAAAACAGATGGCTGGGCTTTATTGTGGAAATAGACGGCGTAAGGATTTATCATGCAGGAGATACCGACTTTATTCCTGAAATGAACGATTTGAATGTGGATATCGCTCTTCTTCCTGTCTCCGGAACCTATGTAATGACAGCCGATGAGGCTGCTGAGGCCGCCCTTGCCCTTAAACCTGAAATCGCCATACCGATGCACTACGGTGCAATTGTCGGGGACGAGCAAGACGCAATCAATTTCAAAAAAGTCCTGGAAGGTAAAATAGAAGTTATTATTTTGAGTTGAAGGGCTACATGCGGCAATATCGTAAGACCAGCAGATGCGTCGGTTAACTCTAAATTCTCGAAAATCTTTCCTCTGAAAACAAGGTTCGGACTTCAATTGTCAATTTGGAATATATCTAAATCACTGGATTCCAAGCTTTCGCCAAAATGACCTCTTCAAGAAAACGCAATTTGTAACCGTGTAGAGTATAACCTCTCAATAAGTTCGGGTACCTTATGTGCTCCCCCCTTTGAAAAAGTAGGAATGATGGGAATTTCCCCATCGCTGCCCTAATTTTTTGAGAAGTTCCTGTAGAGGATAGTTAAGAGTTAGGATTAAAACAAGATATCTATCCAAAAGCAATAAGATTTGACCAGCGATATAAACAAGATTGATTCAATAGCGATTAATGAATTGCAGCTCATTTTAGCGGAAAAACGCACATCTTTAGCTGTAATGCGGACAGGCATAGCTGTTTTAGCTTTACCTCTGTCGGTTATGAGTGTGCTAATAGCTACTTCAAAATATTATGATGTCCTCCACGTCTTACCTTTTCTTGTTCCGTTGGGAGTACTCAATCTCGCTTTAATTGTTTTTGGCGCTTACCTGATTATCCGCTCAATAATTCGAATGCGGCATTATGATCGCTTTATCCATAAAATCAAGCTAAAGCATAGTGTAATTGGAGAATTTATTGAGTAAGTTCAGCATCTTGTGCCACACGATCCCTTCTTTGTTGAACGGTTTTCGGATTTGCCGAATCTGCAGCTTTGCCGGCGGCTCGAAGTAAGATATACGAAATAGTACGTTTTCGCCATTTGAAGCTTAATAAGACCGCCGGAGCGTTACCGGCTCCCTGATTTTTTCAGTTCCAGAAGTTCGGCCATCTCACGGATATTTTTATTAAGATACCACCTTATGTGCTTTCACCTTTAAAAAAAAGGATTGAAGGAGATTTTACCATTGTTGTCCTAACTTTTTGAGAAGTTACCTTTATTCTATCTAAGAATCAGAAATAAAAGGTCTTGTCTCCTCAATGACGATTTGAGCGGTCTTCTCGCCGTTCCAGTAATTCCATCTAAGCCTGAATGCAAGCTTATCAAAACTTTTAGCCATTGGTCTGTCCGGATCAATATTAAAAAAAATGGCATTAAAGGTTTTACTTTTTTTGCTGAAAGGCTGGCTCAAAATCATTCGCCTATGTTTCTCACCAACAATACTTGAAGATAAAACTCTGACATCTCTTGCAAGAAATATCGGTTCAGGATTGCTTGAACCAAAGGGCTGCAGGAATTCTATTTCATCTATTAATTTACGTGAAATATCGTTAAAGGCAAGTTCACAATCAATTAAAAGTTTGGGAAGGAAATCTTCGGCTCTGCCTGTCTGATGAACAATATTTTCAAAATGATTTTGAAACAAAGCAATATTTTCACTCTTAATTTTAAGTCCAGCCGCCATAGAATGACCGCCAAACCCTTCAAGTTCATCTGAACACCCGGAAAATCCTTTACATAAATCAAATCCTGGAATGCTCCTGGCTGAACCCTTTCCCATACCGTTTTTTATCGATATAAGTACAACCGGTCGACAGTATTTTTCCGCCAGCCTGGAAGCGGCTATTCCCAAAACCCCTTCATGCCAGTTGTGATTGGAAAATATTAGCGATTTTTTTTTAAGTTCATCAGGATTTTTTGTCAGGTAAATCGATATATCTTTTATTACGCTCTCTTCTATCTCTTTTCTTTTGAAATTCATCTCATTTAGAGATTCCGCTATCTGCTTCGCATTTGAAAAGCTTTTCGTTGATAACAGTTCAGCGGAAATATTTGCATGATCTATCCTGCCGGAAGCATTAAGGCGGGGAGACAGTTTGAAAGCGATATCATCAGATCCGATAAACTTTGTATTAATTCCACAAACTTGAGACAAGGCATTAATGCCTGGTCGACTGCCGCCTGATTTCATAACCCCGAGCCCGCTTTTGACAAATATTCGATTTTCGTCAACAAGAGGAACAACATCGGCAATGGTTCCCAGCGAAACAAGATCGCAAATCTTTTTCAAATTAGGCTCGGGCTTGTCATTCCAAAACTTTAGATCACGCATATACTTTCGCAGGCCCATAAGAAGATAAAATGCCACCCCAACGCCTGCTAA
>CAZRLQ010000081.1:0-8769 GCA_964600725.1 uncultured Desulfobacterales bacterium | reverse complement strand
TATGAGTTCGGCAGGAGGAAATTATGAGTGACATCATTAAGAACTATGAAAAGTACACTGAGTACACATCACATGGGCAGGATTACGAGTTATGCGGTCAAACATTTTTTCTTCCTTTCACAAATATTTAATGTAACTTTTCAATAAGTCCGGGCAACAATGGAAAAATTCCCCTCAATCCCCCTTTTCCAAAGGGGGAAGCACATAAGGTACCCGAACTTATTGAGAAGTTGCGAATTGGGGTGTCCAAATCTTCACAATAATCTGCAAAGCCTGTCAAACCTCAGTATAATTGTTTAACTTATCGTCAATTCTTTTCATGGCAGCCATAAACTCGCTCCGTTTTTCCCCGGCATATGGATTGTATCTGTGCATATCAAGAAAAAGCTGCATGGTATCATGTTCCACAACACCCAATATATGCAAAAGTCTTTTGTAGCCCTCTGTATCAATATCAAGCCGGACAGCTCCGAATTCAGACAAAGATCTTCCGATAAAATGAGTCAAAGAAAGGCTGACCGCAATCTGCTTATCATGGTCTTGGGGGGTTGTTTCGATAAGAACCAGATCCTTTGAATATAAATAAGATTTTATTTTTTGATACAGCTCGTCCTCTATTCTTTCCCTGCATAATACCATCTTTTTACCTTTAATAGATGCAGCCGCACTATCGGGACCGAACATTGGATGAGTTGCCAGAATGAAGACCCCTTCAGGCAGGAATTCTTTCATCCATTTGACCGGATATTCCTTAACCGAACAGACATCGATTACCAGGGTATTCTGTTTTAAATGTACTGCGATCTCTTTTAACACATTTTTGAAAATGGAGATCGGAACAGATAAAATGATAATATCCTGAAGGCATACCTCTTGAAGCGTTGCAGCATAAGCGCCTATTTTTTGAATTTCCGACTTTTTGTCGCTTCTGTTATAGACAAGCACCTTGAAATCTTCGGCAAGGTACTTGGCGATAAGTTCTCCAAAACGTCCAAAACCGATTATACCGATCATATTACCTCGAAATCACCTCAAAAATTTTTTCAAACCCTTTCTCCAGAAGCTTCTCGTCAACAGCATAAGATATTCTTATATGATTCTTCATTCCAAACGCCTCGCCCGGGACAACGGCAACACCTGCGTTTTTAAGAAGAAAAGCCGCAAAATCTTTAGAAGTTTCACCCTTTTTTAGACGGCTTGAAACATCCGGAAAAAGGTAAAAAGCACCTCTCGGTTTTATGCAATTAAATAGTTTTGATACATAGTTATAGGCCGCATCTCTTTTTCTTTCCAATTCATTTAATCTTTGCAAAATAATGCTTTCATCAACAGAAAGAGCGGCCAGAGCACCATACTGAACAAAGGTACAAACATTTCCACTCACATGGCTTTGAAGTTTGGTTATTGCCCTGATGATTTCCTTTCGAGCCGCTACATATCCAACCCTGAATCCTGTCATGCTGTAGCTTTTTGAAAAACTTTTTGTAATAATCACTCTGTCCCTGATGTTTTCAAATGTAAATAGAGTTACATGCTTTAGACCGCCGTAAACAAAAAAATCATAAGCCTCATCTGAAACAATATACAGATTATACCTCAATGAAAGCTCAGCGATTTTTTCAAGATCTGATTTTGGATAAACAGCCCCTGTAGGATTGTTGGGAGAGTTAATGAGAATCGCCTTTGTTTTTTTAGTTATGGCTTTTTCAATTTCATTTAAATCAAGCTGGTGATCCCTTGTATTGACAAATACCGGTATGCCGCCGGCCAGTGTAATTTGCTGAGAGAAGCTGACCCAATAGGGCGTTGGAATTATAACTTCATCTAAAGGATTTAAAATAGCCTGGAATATGGAATATAGAGACTGTTTTGAACCATTTGAAATAATGATATTATCCGAACTGTATTTATCGAACTGGCGTGCAATCTTGGATTTCAGTTCATAAAGACCGGAAACCGGTCCGTATCTGGTTTTCCGTGCATCAATGGCATCTTTTGTTGATTCAATTACAGTCAATGGGGTTTCAAAATCAGGTTCGCCCACGGCAAAATCTATTATTTCTTTTCCTTCATTGCGCAGCTTCTGAATTAAAGGGGTAAACTGAACTGTTACAGATTCTTCGATTGCCTCTATCTTGTCTGATAATTTCATGCTGCATTGTCCAATCTATTTCATTATTGTTCCTTAAATAAATTCAATCAATTGAAGAAGATCGGTAATAACGATATCTGGTGAGATTTTTTTGCATTTTGGCTTTTCTTTTCTTAATCTAAGCGATCTTGCATCACCGGCAAAAAGAGCTGTTTTAAATCCAACAGCTTTTGCGGGATATATATCATTTAACATATCGTTTCCCAAATAAAGCGCTGAACCAGGGGAAATACCTGTTTCCTTCAACTTGTCTGCGGCAGCTTGAAACATGAAAACAGAAGGCTTTGCATATCCGGACAGGTATGAAAAAAAGATAAGATCATGGTCAAATCCAAGGCCTTCCAAATCTGTCTCGAAAAACCAGTCAAATAAAGATGATGTATAAAACTGGGCGTTTGAGATAATACCGGTATATATCCCCTTTTCTCTGCATCTGGAAAGAAGTTCATTAAGGTGGGGCATGGGATATACAGGATTTGTTATAAGTTCGTATTCAACGGCAAATTTCCTGGCCATCTCTATATTGGCATCAAGTACATCCATCCATATTTTATCTATGTTAACCTCAGGAAAATCTACTCCCTTTTTTCGAAGATTTGCGTGTTCCTTTTCAATTGCTGCAAAATAATCTTTAAAAACAGTTTCAGCTTTTTTTTTGACTTTAAATCTGGTCAGCAGATCTTCGATCTCTCTTGTTTTTTCCAGCTTTTTCTTAGCTGTACTAATATCACCCGATCCGCTGATAAAAAGTGTTCCATAAATATCAAATAAAATAGACTTGACCTTTTCTTCAAGCTTTCCATTTTTGCGTAAAAAAGTCGGAATGGGGGTGAGATGTTTTATATATTTTGATTTGAGCGGGCTATCCAACATAATCGCCCCATTTAAGAAGGCTGAAATATTTCAGGTTTAAAAAATGGGAAAGGAGAATCTTTTTGTTTATTTTTTGATAAACCTGATTGTTGACCACCCTGGTATAGATTTCCATTAATCTTTTTTTATGCATCTGCTCGCTATAAAATTTTTGCACGGCATTCATATTGTTTTGAATCAATTCTTCTTTATTCGATACATATCCTGGATTTGACAGATGAGGATTGAGACAAATCATCTTTTCCGCTTTTTTTCTGTCGGATATGATCTTTGAAATTATCTGTTTCTGAAATATTTCATCAAGTAATCCAAAATCAGCATGATTATTTTTTGTAATCTTTGCAAAAGAGTTTTCTATCTTTTTTTCATTGATCGTAAAATTGAATTGAGCAAAAGATTTCAAAACAGATGCCTTCCATTTTTCATAAAATCTTTCTTTTCCAATCCAGTTGATTGGAACAAGAATCCCGGAATAAAGATGATCGAGCTTTATGCCGTTTTTTTCAAAATCTATGCAGATATCTGTAAGTTTTCTTCCCCAAAGAACTTTTTTACCTGTCCACGGCTCCAAGTATGAAAAACCGAACCCTTCGGTAATACTTGTGGTTAAAAGAAATTTTGATGACAGGACAAGCTGCGCAAAGTCATAATGTAATCCTGCATCAAATTCTATATTGAGATTTTTCTCTTTTGCAAAATCCTTCCAGCCTTCATAAATTTTTATATCCTGGGCGCTATTTGGGGGAAGGGTTATCGCCAGTGTCTCCTTGTTTCTAAAAAACAGAGACAAAAGGATTGCCTCCCCAATATTTTTTCTTCTTATGGCGCGAACAGGGTAAAGAACATAATTCCTCCGGACTCTTTTTTTCAGGTTAAAATTGAAGGGAATTACGGCATTGAAAATTTTGTGCAACCCTTCTTTATTTAAGCCTGCTTGAAGAAGTATATTGTAATCACGGGAATTAATTGCTCCGTAATGACAGTTGGATATATATTCCTCGGGAAAGTATGCATCGGGACGTCCGTCTTCGGCAAAATCATGGGCTTGCAGAAAAAGTTTTATGCCTCTTTTCTGCAGCCTTTTTAAAATTTTTAATAAAATTTTGTTTTTTGCCAGAAACGGATTGTGAACATGAATAAGGTCACATCCATCTTTCCATTTTAAAAATATTGACCTGATTATGGACTCGACAACTTCGTCCGGAGAGAAGGTTCTGCCGGCAGGATCATAATAGCCGAGTCCGGGGATATGAACTGTTTCCGCCGGAAAAGGCGCTTCAGGCAATTTTCCTGTAAAGACAAGAACTTCACACTTATCTCTGACTGATTCCACCTGCTGTTTCAAAACGGTTGTTACACCGCCTGTCTTTAAATGATAATGAATGAATACTATTTTCATTGATCATCAGTATCGGTTGATATTTTCCCTGCAAGATTAATGATAGGGGTAATTTTTTTCAAGTCATTATTCTCAATAAGATCTTCACCGGACGTATCATCCAATAAATTATCGATTTCTATCTCTTCACTCTCAACCACATTGATAAGCTCAACATCTTCTTCTTTTACAAAATAATCCTTGTCATCAAAAAAGAGTTCGATAGACTGGCCGCTTTCCGAACTAAAGAGATCAATAATTGAATCGGCAATTTTATTTGCGTACAATTCGCATGGATACATATTTTTTGTTCTGAATCTCGAGATAAGGACAGGCTTGCTATCTGAAACTGCTGATTTTATAATCTCGCTGTCAAAAGTCTCTTCACACTGAAATGAAAAGATATCTTTATCTGTTTCTGCAAATTCTTTTATTGTCAATTCGTTTTTTCCGTCATCTTTTGAAATCAGATATTTCTGTTTCATATTCTCTCTCCCTAAGAGTATCTCCTCAATTGATGAGTCTGCTGATTTGCGGTCTTTTCACCATAAATCAGCAGACTCATTGATCGATATATCGATATTGTGATATAGCCAGAAGTCACACATCCAGAGCTTCAGACATCAGATTGCCTACTATCTTGCTGAGCCGGGATGGGTTTTCCACTTTACTCCCTTCACCGATAAGAGCAATGTCAAACAGCAGATCGGTGTAATCCTTCAGAACCTGACTCTCCTTGTCTTTTTCAAACAAGGTTTTTATTTTTTCAAGAACCGGATGATCCATGTTCAGTTCCAGAACCCTTTTTGTTTCAGGAGGTTTCTGACCCGAGGCTTTCATGATTTTTTCCATATAAGTGCTCATATCAGATGCTTCCCCTGACAGGCAGGATACCGAATCTTTTAAATGAGAAGATGGTTTAACTTTTTTGACTTTTGTTTCCAGACTGGATCTGATGAATTCAAACAAGGTATCATATTCATTCTTTTTCTTATCATCAACCTTATCTATTTCAAGATCTCCCTTTTCCGCACTTTTAAATTTTTTCCCTTCATATTCGTTTACAGACATTACAACCCATTCGTCAATGGGGTCTGTCATTAAAAGTACTTCCAGATCTTTTTCTTTCAGCTTTTCAAGATGCGGGCTGTTGAGAAGAGCGGAAAGATTCTCCCCTGTAATATAATAAATTTCATTTTGGTCAGGATTCATATTGGAAACATACTCTTTAAGAGATACCATCTTGCCGTTGGACCTGGTTGTCTTGTACCGCAGCAGATCAGTTAGTTTACCGCGGTTTTCAAAATCAGTGTGAACACCCTCTTTGATCACCTGGCCGAATTCATTGTAAAATGATTCAAACTTATCTTTTTCCATCTCTTCAAGCAGGCCGAGAATTTTTTTGACAATATTTTTACGTATATTCTTTACGATTCTGTCCTGTTGCAGGATTTCACGGCTGACATTAAGATTTAAATCAGGCGCATCTATAACGCCTTTAACAAATCGGAGATAATCCGGAATCAGTTCTTTGCAGTCATTCATGATAAAAACACGTCTGCTGTACAGGTTTACACCATGAGACTGCTGCCGGCTGAACATATCAAATGGAGCCTTTGAAGGAATATAGAGTAAAAAAGTGTATTCAGTCGTTCCTTCGAGCTTCAGGTGAATGCGGGTCAGCGGTGGATTCCAGTCATGACTCAAATGGGTATAAAATTCATTATACTCTTCTTCAGATATATCCTTTTTATCTCTGGTCCAGATAGCTTTCATTGAGTTTATTGTTTCTTCACGAACAACATTTTTAAACTCTTTTGGATTGCCCTCTTCATCAAGAAGCGGTTTTCCGTCTTTATCAACAACCGGTTCTTTCTTCTCTATATCCATAACAATAGGATAGTTTACAAAATCCGAATGCTTTTTCACAGTATCCCGGATAATCCATTCCCTGGAGAAATCCTGTTCGCTTTTTTCCACGTCTTTTAACTTCAAGATTATCGTCGTTCCCCGAGAATCCTTTTTGGTCTCTTCAATGGAATAAGAACCATCCCCTGTGGATTCCCATCTGACAGCCTTGTCAGTTCCAGCGGACCGTGTGATCAATGTAATCTTCTCAGCAACGATAAATGCACTGTAAAATCCAATGCCGAACTGACCAATTAACTCCGGTGTAATAATATCTTGTTGTTTTGACTGCTTAATTGCCTCTAAAAAAGCCTTTGTACCGCTCTTTGCAATAGTACCGATATTATTCTTTACTTCTTCGGCCGTCATGCCGATACCATTATCGGATATTTCAAGTGTTCGCTTATTCTCGTCGGCAGAGAGTTTAATCTTGAATTCTGTATCGTCGCCAAGGATCTCGGGTTCAGTCTGAGACTTGAAACGAAGTCTGTCGATGGCATCTGAAGCGTTGGAAATCAATTCCCTTAAAAAGATCTCCTTATTGGAATAAAGGGAATTAATGATAATGTTCATAAGCTGTTTTATTTCCGTTTTAAACTCATAGGTCTCTTTTCCTGTCTCCATTTATATTCTCCTGTATGAAATTTTTAAGTGTAAAGGGAAGTATTACCATGTAACTTCTCAATAAGTTCGGTCACCTATCTGCTTCCCCCTTTGAAAAAGGTGGTCTTAAGGGGATTTTCCAATCGTTGCCTTAACTTGTTGAGAAGTTATTTTTCCGTCAGTCAGGATATCTTGCAGGATCTTTCAATCCCGCCTCTTGAAATCCTTTTCTCCTTAGAATACAACTGTCACACCTGCCACATGCAATTCCTTCCAAAGAAGGATCGTAGCAGCTATGTGTCAATGAATAATCAACATTGAGTTCAATCCCCTTTTTTATAATCTGCTCTTTTGTCATATAGATAAGAGGGGTTCTTATCTTTATTTTTATCAACCCTTCCACACCTTTTTTTGTAGCCAGATTCGCCATACGTTCAAAGGCTTCAATATACTCAGGCCTGCAGTCGGGATATCCGCTGTAATCTATCGCATTAACACCGATGTAGATGTCGGACGAATTTAAAACCTCTGCCCAGGCAAGTCCGTATGAAAGAAAGATCGTATTTCGCGCAGGAACATAAGTTACCGGAATGTTTTCAGTTGTCATTTCTCCATCCCTGCTCTTGGGAACCGCTATATCATCGGTCAAAGCTGAACCGCCGATCTTTCCAAGGCCGATATTTAAGACAAGATGTTTTGATACACCAAAAAAATTGGCCACCTTTTCGGCTGCATTCAGTTCAAAGAAGTGGCGCTGGCCATAAAAAAAACTCAGGCTGTAAATCGAAAACCCTTCATTTTTTGCAATGGCCATGGCAGTGGTGGAATCGAGTCCTCCGCTTGAAAGGACAACAGCTTTTTTTTCGTTTTTATTAGATGAGGACAAAACAATTTCCTTTTTTCCATGACAGCTCAATACCTTGATTTCTCAAAGCTAAACGCTAATAGCTTAATTCAGGTTTCATACACCTCTTTCTTTATCCGGCCAGATGATCTTATGCTGTTGAAGATGAAGCCTTACATTAAGCTCGTCTTCAAGTATCCACTTTGCGAGAATCGACGGCTTTATTTTTCCGAAAATCGGGGAAAAGAGAATATTGCCCGCCGGAAATCCATCATTGATTAAATTTTTGATTTCCACAGCATACTCATAATCTTTTCTGTTCCCTATTACAAACTTGACCTGATCCTTAATACTCAGTCTTTTCAGGTTTTCAAGAATATTGCGGCCGCTCTCTCTGCTTGTCGGACATTTCATGTCTACAATCTTTATGCAGCGATCATTAACCATGCTTATATCAAGACTTCCATTTGTTTCCATTAAAACTTCATATCCCTTTTCAACCAGCATCTGAATTAAAAAAGGGGTTTCTTTCTGAAGCAGAGGTTCTCCGCCTGTAATTTCAACAAGAAGGCATTTAAAGGAAGAAATCTGTTCCATTATTTCGGCTGCTTCCATCTTCTTATACTCTTTATAAGCGTAACGGGTATCGCAATAAGAGCATCTTAAATTGCAGCCCGACAGGCGTACAAAAATACAGGGCCGTCCAGCATACAATGATTCACCCTGGATACTGAAAAATATTTCGTTAACCTTAAGTGCCATTTTGTCAAACAATATAATTGTTAAAAAGTCAATTTCAAGGCTAAAAAGATTAATATTGACTAAATTGTTATAATTAGGATAAGTAAGGAATTTCAAACGATAAACAGGTTCTGAGTTTAAATTTTGAACCTGAATTCTGCAGGCGGCGCTCCCGCAGGGTTCGGTTTTTGCGGAATATAATGGCGGAATTCCCTTGATTCTGATTCATCAACAGGGGAATGTTAATTATATGCAGTATTATCAATTAAC
>CAZRLQ010000080.1:0-8784 GCA_964600725.1 uncultured Desulfobacterales bacterium | reverse complement strand
GACAGGCTTTTAACTGTGAGCGCTATCTATTTTTCCAAAAGCTTCCACAAATCCAAGATACCTATAACTGTAATAATCCGCTGTTTTTCATCTACAACAGGTATTTCTTTTATATTCCTGCTGACCATTTGATCAAGAACTTTCTCGATGTCATCTTCCTTCGTTGCATAAATTAAGTGTTTTTCCATGATATCGGCGAGTTTATTGGAAGTGATCCGAGCCAGTAACGAACGGACATGAAAATAATGTTTATGCTTGGCAGCCATGATGTTGCGAATCAATACACCTAATGATAAATATCCCTGAAGCTGTCCTTGTTCATTAATTACGTAAATGCCGCGAATTTGAGGCGTACGGGTAACTTTCTCCAAAGTTTTTTCCAATGAACACTGCCCTGATATTGTCAAATATGGCAGGTTTGCAACCTTGCCCATCACTTCGCCTATTTTCATAATGCCTCCTGAGTTGCAGGGATTTCACCTGCCTTATGCAGCGCATATTTAACCATTGGGGGAGAAATCAGTTCATTAATGATTACCGATCCAATAACTGCGTTTACCAATATATCTGCAACCAGCGGTATGGTAAAGATTTCCTCGGCAACCAGCACCAGACCTACAGTGACTCCGGCTTTTGGTAAAAGAGCGATACCTAAATATTTTTTTACATTTTCCGGAGCATGGGAAATTTTTGCTCCTGCCCAGGTGCCCAATTCCTTGCCCCCCATTCGGGCGAAAATAATGGCCAGAGCTAACAACCCAGAGGCCCTGACCGCCCCAAAGTCTACATGTGCCCCTGCCAATCCAAAAAAAAGACCATACAAAGGTTCCTCGATCTGTTCAACTACCAGAAAAAAATCATGATGCCGTTTAACTGTATTTACAATGATAAACCCTACGGCCATGCAGGCTAATAACGATGAAAACTTTAATATAACAGCTATTCCGATTGTTATAAAGATAAAGCCTGTCACTACCATCATCAGCGCTTCACGCCTATGCACAATACGGGCGGTATAGACTAAAACTGTTCCTGAAAGGATTCCCAGAACAAGGGAAAGGCTTAATTCAGAAAAAACCCCTCCTATTATTTTAAACCAGGAAATCGTTTCCGGATTGATCAGGGCATGGGCAGCGGCACAGGCCAGGGCAAACAGAATGATTGCCAGACCGTCACCAAGGGCGATTATTCCTAACAAGGTAGAAGTGAAGGGGCCTTTTGACTTTAGTTCGGAAATTATCGCCAGTATTGCACCTGGAGCTGTAGAGACCGAAATGGCCCCTATTATTAATGACATAGGAAAATATGTCCTTAAAAGGTCGTAGTCCGGTCCCTTTAAACAGGTTAGCAAAGGTATTGTGAGAACCAATAAAAGGGTTGACAATATCAAGACGCCACCGGCCTGGAAAAAGGTAATCCAGACGATATTTTTTCCTAAGCGCTGAATCCGTCTGAAAATAAGGCTTCCGCCAATATTAAAGGCGATAATACCGAGTGCGATTTCTGTAATGATATATAGATCCTTGGCGACCAGATGAGAGGAGAGAATGTTAAAACAGGATTGGCTAAGCAACATACCGGCTATCAAATAGCCGCTGACTCGTGGCAGCTTGACGGCATTGGCAGCCCTGCCTCCGAAATATCCGGCAATTAGGAGAATTCCAATACCCAGCAGAGGATTAGAAATCATTTAAAAAATTTCTCCCTTTTTAAGCCACAATTCCAGAATATCGAGAATATCCAGATTGGCAATTACACGCCGCTTCAAGTCTATTACAGGCATATCTTTGACATTATGTGCAACCATTCTGGTGATGACCTCGCCCAATTTTTCGTTTTCGTAACAGACTGTCACACCTGTCTCCATGATATCTTCAGCGGTCTCGGAGATGAAAATTTCTTCAAGATGTTCGGTAACAACTATTATATCGCTTAATCTGCCATTCAAATGGTAACGAAAAATAACATCTTTTAAATTGTCAACAGAAATGAAACCGAGGAGTTTACGATCAGAATTTACCACATAAACGATACGGTTCCGAAGCCCCTTGACCATAGCTTTGGCCACGTCTTTAAGCGAGCTGTTAATTTCAACGAGAGGCACTTCAAGACTGTGAGATAAAGAATCCAGAAATTCTTTTACAATCATTTTTTTCACTTTAATTTCCTTAGAAGCTTTTTTAAAGCCTATGAACCGGCTTCGCTTCGATCCCCTGCTTTTAAAACAGCTTCTTAAAAAAGGGGGCTCAAACAGGCTGAAAGTCATGGTCTTTTTCTACCTGTTTTTTTAATTTTTCTTTTAGTTCAGCAGACTTTTTCTTACGCATTTGATACCGTACCATCCCATCATTGAAAAATTTTTCTTCTTCTTCCGTAAATATAAGCAGCGGCGGCACCTTTGTCGGTTTTTCATTTTTATCCAAAGCCGTCATTATATAATAGGCCGTTAAAGCTCTGACTTTTTCTCCAGTAAAGAGGTCTTCACGATCGACTTCTACTCGCACTTCCATTGATGAGTAGCTGACAAAAGTTAATCTTGAATAAAGAAGTACCAAATCCCCAACTCGTACAGGCTTGAGGAAATGAAGTTCATCGACAAGTGCCGTAACAACATTTAAACGGCTATGACGTATAGCAGCAACTCCAGCGGCATTATCCATTAATTTCATTAATTCTCCACCATGGACATATCCGGAAGGGTTTGCCTGATCCGGCAACATGATCTGAGCCATCTTCACCGCTGAGTGGCTTACTGTTTTCCCTTCCAGGGCATCAACATTGTCTATATTGTCTAACATTTCACGGAATTTTTTCTCATGCCTCTGTTCTACTTTGCTCATTCTGAAAAAAAAATCCGAGATTTCGGTAAATCCTTCTTCAGCAGCCACTTTTGCTGCGTCTGGATACAAATGTGCAGACTCTTTATGTTCATTATGAATCGTATTTTCTAAAACAGATCCAATATCTCCGATCCCTCCAAGAAAGTTAAATTCATGTTTTGCATGTTCAGCCTCGTTCTGGGCTGTTTCATAAAATATTTCGGCGAGGGGCTGAAGTCCGGCTTTTCTGGCTGCAGAAGCAGCATATATATACTTGAAATAGGCATGTATTTCATTATCAAAAGATTGCCGTAACAAACCTTCGGTTTTGCTGCCTTTTAGTTCCATGGTTTTCTCCTTTAACCCGGCAGTATAAAAATTTCCATTTTTACTTAATAAATTCGGAATGATACAATAGATGGGCAAAAAGTACCCAAGGTGCGCTAATTTAATAACCCGATTTTTTTAGTTCAGCTTTTATAATCGACCATTAAAACCTTTGCTCCACGAATTTTACCGTTTTTCAGCTCTGTCAATGCCCTGTTGGCATCTTCCAGACTAAATTCCTGTACCTCCGGTATTATTGGGATCTGTGCCGCTAATTCCAAAAATTCACGAATATCTCTTTTTGCTACATTTGCAACACTTTTAATCTCCTTTTCATGCCATAGATGGACAGGATACTTCAAATTCAAAAGATACTCTTTATCCGCTTCTTCTTTTCTGATTGCATTTATGACTAACCTTCCACCTTCTTTTAAATTTTTTAAGGCCTCTACAATCGGTTTCCATGCAGGGGTGGTGTCAATGATGCAATGCAGTTTCTCAGGGGATTCTTCTTCTGTATCGCCTGCCCAGACAGCCCCCAGCTCTTTTGCGAAATCCCTTTCTTTTTCGCTTCTGGCAAAGACAAACACCTTGGATTCAGGGAATCGATGTTTTACCATCTTCAGTACCAGGTGAGCTGAAGCTCCAAATCCAGTCAGCCCCAGATTTTGTCCGTTTTTAATGCCGGTCAGTCTCAGCGAGCGATAGCCGATTGCACCGGCGCACAGCAGGGGAGCCGCTTGAGAACTGGAAAATATGTCTGGAATTTTATAGGCAAAATCTTCTGAAATTACTGTGTATTCCGCGTAACCCCCATTTGCATCTCTTCCGGTTGCCTTGAAATTTTCGCATAGATTCTCTTTACCTTCGAGACATGAGCTGCAAGTTTTGCAGGCAGAATAAATCCACCCGATCCCAACCCTGTCTCCGATATTGAACCTGGTTGCTTTGCTCCCCCTTTTTTCCACCCTTCCGACTATTTCGTGACCAGGAACAACGGGAAAATGCAGTGGAGGCGTCCTGCCTTCAATTTCATCCAGTTCGGTATGGCAGACGCCGCAAGCATAAATCTTTATCAAAATTTCATCATTGTCTGGAACAGGTATTTCAAGATTTACCATCTTCAAGGGATTCTTATTATCTTTCAGACTGCATATCCCAGTCAAAACCATTGCTTTCATTAGTTCTGATCTCCTTAAGTGTTGAAAAATCAAGTTCCAAAGAGTATGTTTAAAAACTTTCTCTTTTGTCTAATTTCAGCGCCTGCCTCTGTTTATCAATGAAACTCAATCAATTCAACAAGTTTTTAAAAACCGTTCGCCTGCATAAAATCAAATCGCAACATCTCAATAAATTCAAGCACCTGTCTGCTTCCCCCTTTGAAAAAGGGGGACTGAGGAGGATTTTTCCATCGCTGCCTAACCCTGCAACGTCATTTAGCATTTCTGGTACGATATATGGATGATTTAATTAATTTTAACACAATATAAGGACGGGCAGCAATGAACCCAGCAGGCGTTGTTGATTTTATCGCTTTTCCGGCCATTCTGACAGCTCTTGTCATTCTATCGCGTGGCTGGAAACGAGCTTTAGAGCCTGATGCCAAGCTATTGCTCACATGTCTTCTTGTTTTGTCCCTGTTTCACCATTTAAGCAATGCTCTTGAGTGGGGAGGTATAACTGAGGAGCTGGATTCTTTTGAGGACTGCATTGAAATTATGATGTTGTATATATTCACAAGCTTACGTGAAAGCTGGTGCGCAAAGTTGTGCCGTTTGTTAGAAATTCTTTCATGAATACGGGCAGCCGCCTTGCGGGCTTTCGCTCTGGCTTTGGAAGCTTTCTTTTGAGCGGAAAGTTTTTTTTGAGCCTTTTTGAGAGCGGCTTCTTCTATACGAAAGAATCGAGGATTTTCAATTGTTTCCGAATTAGAAAGGGCTGCAAGGTGTTCAAAAGCCCCATGTCGATTCCGATAGACGGATTGACGGGCCGCTCAACAGGCTTGTGTTCGATATCACAGGCGAAGGTTACAAACCATTTTCCGGCGGGCGTGCGCCGGATAGTACAGGTTTTAATCCTGCCTTCGATAGGCCGTGAAGTTTGATCTTAACACCGCCTATCTTGGAAAGTTGAACGAGGGTATCCGGGCTTATCGCCGGACTTGACTCTGCGAAAAAATGCTCTAAACGAAGGGATGCTCTGTTTTAAGTGTTTTCAACATATTTACTTTGGTCATAACGAGAAATGCTTTTCTTTTCGGATTCCCAGGCTGTTTTCCTTTGTTCAAAAAAATGGTTATACAGCCAGCGGCACCCGTTGAACATCTGCTCAAGAGTTGTCGATGCCCAGAGGACAGGGTTTTATAGACTAAAATAAATCTCACAGGGCTAAAGAAGATTATCGAATCAGGACTTATTTAACGTTTCTCGCTTTCGGGAGCAAACTCCGGATCACTGAACATGATCATTCCGATCCCACCCTGAACATTTTTAGTATCATTATTAATCCCCAGACTTCGCAGGAGAATCTGTGTCTCATATGATCGGGGACCTGAACCACAAACCAGTAACAGCGGTTCATTACGCGGTATATCCGCAAGCCGGAAACGGAGTTCTCCCTGATCTATATTAAGCCACTGATTTCCGTATTTCCCAACAAAAGGATCGGCCTGCACAGAACTCCTGACATCTAGCACCTTAATTTTATTTTCTTTAAATTCTTTCAGAAAATCTATAACATCAATGGGAACCTGGCGGCCGGCAATAATATTATCCAGGGAATTAGCCGCGTTATTGACAATATCCATTGCAGATGCAAAAGGAGGAGCATACCCGACTTCAAGGGTGGCAACCGCATCAATATTAACCCCCTCTTCTAAAAGTGCGGCCACGGCGTCTACTCTGGCTTTAACCGCATCGATCTGGCGGCCTGCCGCTTCAATACCCAGAACTTTTTTGGTGCTGCGGTCTGCAATCAATTTTATATACATTAGCTGCATGTCAGGATAAAAATGCGCTCTGTCAGCCTGAACAACAACAGTATGAACAGGATCAAAGCCGGCCTCGCGAGCTTGTCGAACGGTCAGCCCGGCCCTCGCAATACCCAGATCGAAAACTTTCAAACAAAAAGTACCCACTGTACCTTTAAAATGATCACATCCCCCTGCGATATTGGTGCCTATTACCCTTCCCTGCCGATTGGCAAGAGAGCCCAGAGGCATCGGCAAATTATGACCGCTTATCAAATGAGGAATTTCAACACAATCTCCGCCGGCATAAATATCAGGATCTGTCGTTCTCATACATTGGTCAACCAAGATACCGTTATACATACCTATTCCCAAGCCGGCCTCTTTGGCTAAAGTTGAATTAGGCATGACACCAGCGGCAAGGATTACGAGTTCGCAAGGTATCTTAGAATTAGAAGTCTCCACGGCCTGGACCCCATTTGCCTGGTCGCCTAAAATTTTATTAACCCTCTCGGACAGCAATATCCGCACCCCTTTACTTTCCATATATTTTTTGACAGGGAGTGACATATCCATACCTAAAGCTGTCGGCAGAAGCTGATCCATCATTTCCACCAAAGTCGTTTCGACTCCCCACAAATCTGTCAAAGCCTCAGCCATCTCGATTCCAATCGCTCCGCCGCCGATAACTACAGCCCTTCCGACCGATCCTTGAGACACCATGTCTTTAATTTTTTTTGCATGATGTAAATTGGTTATAACACAAACTCCATTCAGATCAACTCCTGGTATAGGGGGAATCACCGGAGTGGCGCCTGTTGCCAAAACAAGTTTATCGTATTCGATATATTCTTCCCGATTATCAGTCAAATTTCGGATTTTTATTCTTTTTTGTTTACGGTCAATAGCAACCGCTTCAGTCTTGATAAGAACTTCGATCCCCTTGATATTTTTAAAATAATTGCCATCTCTGACAACATGCGCACTTGTGGATTGTAAAGCTTGCAGATCATCCACATCTCCGCCTATATAATAGGGGATACCACAGCCCCCATAAGAAATAAGATCATCTTTATCAAGCAATACAACCTCAAAAGAAGAATCAATCCGTTTTACTCTGCAGGCCGTTTTCGGCCCCAATGCAACCGCTCCGACAATTACTACACGTTTTGCCATATTGTACACCTCGCATGAGTTCTAAGGAACGAAAATTAAATTACTTGAACGATCTGCTTGTATCCGAATTTCATATTTTTCACCGTTCGGAGAAGCAGTTGTTATCCTGTCGTGCATCTTCCCGTCAATGCAAATATCTTCACCATTCTATACTTCCGTAAATTATCGGCTTCCGTCAGAAAGCCTCTGTTTCTCATTTTTACAGGCTCGCTTATCTACCCGGTGTCTGTGCCCGCCTGTGTGTTTCCAAATGCAAACAGATTAAGAACGCCCATTATGGTCAAAACTGGAATGTCTAAATCAACCAATTTAACTTGCTCAGTTTTTGGCCCTCTTTATATTTGCTATAGATACAGTGAGAGTAAGTATTTAAGTCAATATTGCCAAGTCCAAAAACTGAGCAAAAAATAGACCAAAAGCCTGGTTTTTAGACACCCCGGGTCACCCCTCCCTGTAGTAACCCTGAGTAACATTGCAGGGTCATAGAGTCATATCCTCATTCTTAACAAATATGAAAAATATTTGTACGGGTGATAAAAAGCCATTCTATTTGCCAGCCTAATTCAATCCCGCAAGCCAGATATCTGTTTGTCAATCAATCCGCTTGCGATTTTTGCCGGCCTTTTCGCATCGGTCCCATATTAAAAAAAGGCATCTCTCTTTTGGTATAACCTGCCGGGATATCGAAGAGCTCGGCAGGCTGGGGCCCGGCTTTTATATTTCGCAGATCGACAACTCCGCCATCTTTGCTTCTGGAGCGGACAGGAAAGTCAAGGCGGTCTGATTTCCACACAATGGAACTGTTCCTGATCTCCCGTCCCATTAAGCGGGCAGTTGTTTTAATACGCATTTTGCGGCATTTAAAGCCGTTTACGGTTTCAGTTCCCAGGTCTTCCTTTTCCGTGTCCATCGGAAACTCTCCAAAAAATTTTTGGAATTTTTCTTTATCTAAACTGCTTTCGATATAAAATTTTTGCTCTGGAAACAGAGTCCACGTAACCCCTTTGTCTTTACGGTGGATCATTACCATTGAGCCTTTACCCATGGGTGAACGCATCTCCATGCGTATTTTGTCATGAGAGACAAAGATATTGTGCACCCTTTCCCGTCCGCCGGCATCTTTAAATACCTGTTCGGCTGAATACTCCTCTATCTTTTCGTTCCCATTACAGGCTGATGCACCAAATAAAAAAAAAGTAAGCGTCAAGCATACGAAAAACAATCTTTTGCCAACAAAAATTTTTTGTTCCATAAATTACTCCCAAGCAATTGATAAAAGTCAGGTTTTTTCTGTTACAAAAAAGGAAAAGCCGCTTTAAGAAAATTTGCGGTTCCAATGAAGTATTTAACCCTACAACGACATTTGTTGTTTTATATACAATATATTGTGTTAAAGTTAATTAAATTATGCCATATATTGTACCGGAAATGCTAAATGACGTTGCAGGGTTAAAACCTAAATTAAAAGTTTTCAAACAGTCTCCAGGTCTCTCA
>CAZRLQ010000079.1:0-8881 GCA_964600725.1 uncultured Desulfobacterales bacterium | reverse complement strand
AAACAATGGTGGGTGAATTATGCACGCCGCAAAAACACCGGATAGAGGGAAAAAAGATATTGAGCTTTAATATCGGGATAGGGAGGCAATGCGCAGGTTGATGAGATAAGACGGTTGATTGAACCACGAGACAGGCTAAAAAACCAGGGGAAAACATCCGGCATAAGATGTCTCCAAACAGCCCCGAAGTTTTACAGGAGCAAAAATGTTATCCAAATTTGTTAACTGGCAAAGAATCGACCTTAAACGGCATGCTCTGATAGAAGCTTCCGCCGGTACCGGTAAAACCTATACAATTGAAAATCTAGTAATAAAACTTCTGGTCGAAAGAGATGATATTTCACTTGAAAATATTCTTTTAGTCACCTTCACTGAAAAAGCGGCCTCTGAATTAAAGATGCGCATACGAGAAAAACTCGCAGAGAACCTGAAACAGACAAAAGATGATCAGAAGGAAAAAAAGCTGAAAGATTCCCTTGATACCTTTGATAATGCTTCCATTTTCACCATTCACGGATTTTGTCAAAATATTTTAAAAGAGTTTGCCTTTGAAAGCGGAATTCTTTTTCAAACCGAAGCAATCAATGATATCCCTCTTTTTGAGTCGCTGCTCAAGGAACAGATGCGAAGGAGATGGCACATGCGATACGGGGATAATTTGGCCGAAATATTGGAATTTTGCGGCTTCAATACAAAAAAGGAAAAATTTATTAAAACTGTTTTCGATATAGGAAAAAACAGATATCATAGGGGCTCCGGCGATCTTCTCAAACCTGATTTTAAAGAAAAGAAATATTCAAAGCTTAAAGATGAAATAAAAAGATCGATCATGACGTTAAAAGCAGAAACAGATTCCGGCAAAACTTTTTCAGAAGAATTTAAATCATTAAAGATTCATGGGGCAACAAAAAAGTCTTTGCTGAATAATTTCGTATATCCCATTGAAAATTATTTATCTAAAGTCGATGAATCCAATTTTTCTTTAATTGAATTGTCCGAACTGATTTCAAAAATTCAGAAAGTCAAATCCAAAAAAAAATCCGGAGTTTCAGCTCTTTATTCTGCTTTGGAAAGTAAAGAGCTGAATTTATCCAGTACCCCGAATCTGACAAAGACATTGGGAAAGCTGCAAAACCTGATTGAAAACCTAACGGAATTAAAACATCTTCTTGCCGTTCAAACAATCGATCAGCTTCAGAAAGACGTAAACCAGGCAAAGCAGGACAAGGGCTGGATCAGTTTTGATGATATGCTCAACATTGTTGCAGGTGCTTTATATAATAATAATTCATCAGATCTGCTGAAAAAACTGCAGAAAAAGTATAAGGCGGCATTTGTTGATGAATTTCAGGATACAGATCCTGTTCAATGGAAGATATTCAAAAAAATATTCTTAAATGAATATGAAAATACACCTCAAAATCTTCTCTTTTTAATCGGTGACCCCAAACAGGCGATATATTCATTCCGCGGCGCTGATGTCTATGCTTATTTAGAGGCAAAAAACGAAATTAAACGGCTGGCAAAAAAAAACAGAGCCAATCTATATTCCCTGGCAGAGAACTGGAGATCGGAACCGGGATTGATCAATGCATTTAATCATCTTTTCTGCCGTCCGGAATGGTTCAAAGCTCCAGATGAAACAGGAGAATTTGAAATTAAATATCAGTATGTAAACTTTCCGGATAAAAAAAAGAGAGCCGATATGACGCTCTATAATCTTTCCGGCCGAAGAGCTTTAAATATCGTTGATCTCAGCAAAAAATCTTCTCCAAAGCCTGCAAAAGCGATGCTGGCAAAGTTTATAGCAGATGAAATCAATTACCTTGTTAATTGCAGCAGTGTAAAGGATACAAAAAAAAGTCATTTAAAATCAAAACTTGATTTCAATGATATCTGCATCCTGGTCAGGGGCAAATCAGAAGTGCCGGCCATTGAACAGGAACTTTCAAGTCTTGAAATTCCATATACATATTATAAGAAACCAGGACTTTTTCTTTCAGATGAAGCCTTGCATCTGAGCCTGGTCTTTCACGCAATCTTAGAACCCGGAAACAGCGGTAAAACAAAAAAAGCGCTTTTAACCCCTTTTTTCAATCTAAATCAAAAAGATCTGCATGATTATGAATATCTTTCTGTTTCTCATAATATAAAACAGATGCTTGCTTTGTGGAACGAATATGCCTCATTGCGAAAATGGAGCCTTCTGTTTCAATCCTTGATGGAAGATTCGGGTTTGCTTTTTCGTGAATCAGAAACCATAGACTGGGACAGAAAACATACAAATTACAGGCAGATATTTGAACACCTGGAAACAACCGCTTATCAGAAGAATATGGATTTCAGATCTATTGCGGCAATGCTTGACAGCTATAGGAATCAACTGGTTTACGCGGATGAAGATAACGATATTCACCAGATAGAAACTGAAGAACAAAAGGTTCAGATCATGACCATGCATGTGAGCAAGGGCCTTCAGTTTCCAGTTGTCTTCGTTGCCGGTGGTTTGACACAGCCTCCGTCTCATGGAAAAGGTTATCATCTTTATCATCAGATTGGAAGCAACGGCCAGAAAATCACCAAGATTATAGATCTTGCAAAATTAAATGGAAAAGAAGAAGATGCCAAAGAAAGATCAGATGAAGATAAACGGCTTTATTATGTTGCACTGACCAGGTCGCAATACATGCTTTATATCCCCTTCTTTCCATACGAAAAAAACCAGCAATGGGTAGGACCGATCTGTCGATTGCTTTCTCCTGCTGTCAAAAAAGCATTTTCTCAAGACAAAAGCAGCAAAAATGTCATGTGGCTCGATTTGTGCCGGAAATCAAACCCATTTGAAGTCAATGACAAGCAGATTCAACAAAATGAAAAAGAGAATAGATTTTCCATCTTAAATTCAAAGGAGCCTTCTGAGCTTTTCCCGCGGCCTGATAATCATCAGTATAAAAAAATTAAAGTAGAATCGTTTTCCAGTATCCACGGCAAGGTCTCCCATTTTCATGGAAAAGATGAAAATGCGGTTTCTCAGACCTATGATGAAAAAGTCAAAGAAGATGACGAAAATTTTGCATCACAAAATCCAGATTTAGATGATGCTGAAATAATTTCGGAGAAATTACCAGGAGGGACTGAAACAGGCTCGATGCTGCATGATATTTTAGAAAATATTAATTTTCATGCTGTATATGAAAAAGCAGTAAAAAAAGATAGCAGCGCAAAAGATATCTTTGATGATCCGGAAATAAACGGGCTGGTTTTAAAACAGATGGAAATTTACAGGACAGATGATCACTGGAAAAAAAGCATCTGCCAAATCATATGGAATACTCTGACAACTCCGGTTACAATTTTAGATGATGACTTTACCCTGTGCAAATTAAAAAAAGAAGAACGTCTGCACGAAGTTGAGTTTTATTATGCATTTCCGCCAATCGATCAAAAAGATGACAAGGTTTTAAACATTTCCACTGAAAATCGATCTGACAGGTTTGTAAGGGGGTTTGTGGATCTGCTTTTTAGATACAAAGGAAAATATTACATTGCCGACTGGAAATCAAACTATATTGAAAATGGATACGACAGGAAAAACCTGGAAATAAATATGGTTCAGGCAGATTATCATATACAGTATAAAATATATACCGTAGCTGTACTGCGCTGGTTGAAACAGGCTTTGGGAGAAGGATTTGATCCGGAAAGAGATTTTGGCGGAATCTTTTATTTTTACCTGCGTGGAATGGGTACAGGCGGAGATAACGGAATATATTACGTTCCTGCTGATAAATTAGGCGGTCTGGAGAAGCTGGAAAGAGAGATTCAACAATTAATATGAATTTGGGGTATTGAATCCGATTTTATTTAAAAGATACATTCTTGAGTTTTCGAAAAATAGTTCTTTGACAGTTTAGGCTTTTGGCATTTTATTTGCTTCAAGCAGCTTCCGGAAAGCGCTCATTGGAACAATCTTCGGTGCAATCTTTTATTTTAATCAGCATCTTAGCCCCCTTCCATTTTCTATTTACGTGCTTTCTCTCCACCTCGAACCACTTTTTCAGCAACCCCTCGTCTTTTGTTTCCAGATGCTCATCATGATTCAGCGCATATTTTACATCTCAGAATAGCAAAAAACCATGACTGTTCAAAAAAGAAAAAGACAACTTTGTGAAAAGCTTGAATACCGAATACTCCAGGGACTTTCCTGCGAATGGGAAACAGCTTTATGGGTTTTAAATTCAGCACACAAAAAATCAATGCAGAAACCGCTGTTTAGCTTAAGTGATATGAAGAGCCGATTAGGATGTTGGACGGGAAAGAAACGGGAAATTTGCCTGAGCCGAAATTTTGTCATGAATTATATAACTTTGTAATGAACTTTATTCGTTCTCAATGGATGGTGTATAATAAAAACAAACGGTTAAACCGTTATCGAATGACAGACTTTGCAGCTTGGCAGAAAACTGGTTATTTCAAAAGGGATTACAGAGAAAAAAAAGAAGCGGTCTGCTGGTTTCGAAGCAAAAGGATCTTCACACAGTTGGCCTTATCTTTATAAATTGCTTGAGTTTTCGAAAAAACTATGATGCTTATCAAATAGATAATGGTATAAATTTTGCTATGTACATAAAGGTAATGAGAGGTAAGTTATGATTCGTCCCCATTCCTGATCCCAAAACTCAAAACTTGATACCGAAGATTGGGTTAAGCAATTATAATGCCAAACACTAAAACTATTTTTCGGAAACTCAAGAAATTGGTAATTTGAACAAGATTTTAGTACCTTCTCAATAAGTTCGGGCAGCGATGGGAAAATCCCCCTCAATCTCCTTTTTCAAAGGGGGGTTGCACATAAGGCACCCGGTCTGCCTGTGCGTCGCACCTGTCTGCGTGCAGTGCACAGGCGGGCGCATACAGAACTTATTGAGAATTTACAGGTTTTAGAGTCAGTTTGAACCTTGTCGATTACTTCGTCCAACGGGCTGCCGACGTAAGACAGGGTGCCTTGAAATTTCAGCAGTCAGAGAAGCGGCCGTCCATGCACAGGGCAGACGTTGAAATCGGTTAAAAGGAAAGGTTTTCAAACAAGCTCTTACACGATAAACATTTCACTTTGACAAATGAAAGAAATCTTTTTATCAAAGCTACAAGAGTCCAAGGAAAAAGCCTATGAAAATTATTCATTACAGTGAACCGGAACCCACTTATATTGATTCGGATATTGCAAAAGGTGTGTCTGTGCGTGTTGCAATCGGCAAAGCCGACGGAGCGGAAAACTTTTGCATGCGGATATTTGAACTGTCAAAGGGCGGATATTCCCCGCGGCATTCCCATGAGTGGGAGCATGAGATGATGGTGCATTCAGGCAGTGGTGAAATTCTTTGCAGCGGCAAATGGGTGACAATAACAAAGGGGAGTATCGTATTTATTCCTGGAAACGAGGAGCATCAGATAAAAAATACAGGCGATGAGCCTCTTGTTTTTGTATGCCTGATTCCTTCCGGAATCCCTGAAATATAAAATTTTCAAACAGGTTATATTTCATCATGACCGTAAAACATAGAAATCCGCTTGTTACTGTTGATATCATCATTGAGATAAATGATGATATAATTTTGATTGAAAGAGCAAACCCGCCTTTTGGATGGGCTCTTCCCGGCGGATTTGTCGATTATGGTGAATCTTTGGAATCGTCAGCCCTTAGGGAGGCAAAAGAAGAGACATCTCTGGATGTAAAACTCATCGAACAGTTTCACACATATTCCGATCCAAACCGTGATCCAAGGCACCATACTGTAACTACGGTATTTATCGGCAAAGCAGATGGTATCCCAAAGGCGGCAGATGATGCAAAAAATCTGGGTATTTTTACAGAAAATAATCTTCCACACCCAATCGCCTTTGACCATGAAAATATTATAAATGACTATTTTCAATACAAAAACGGCGCTCTGAAAAAAAAGATATTTTTCTTTAAGTAATTTTTCAAATCCCCTCCCCTGCCTGCAGCGCTCTGTTTGCAGCAGGCAGGGCCGCGGCAGGCTTAAGCGGAATTGAACATTTTCCAGGGTCTTCTTTTTTTCTGCTGCAGGGAAACGACAGATCCTCATTTCTTTTTTGTTTTCATGATTGGAGACACCAGTCAACTGCCCCTCCTGAATTTGTGATTCAGGATTCAGGAGGGGCTTGTAAAAGCCCAGGGTGACCAGGAGGCTGTCCTGAAATGGCTATTTTCCGCACGTTCCAGACTCTATCGTCAGGTTTTAAAAGCTCTGTCGGGGTAAGGAGTAGCGAGCCTGACTTAACAAGCTATTCCAGCATTGACGATGCGGCTCTAACTCCGAAAGGAGACAAACTTAACATTAGTTTGCAAGGTTAACAGGCGTGGCATTTTTTTAATGCCGTGCAAACCAGCCATTATTAACAGAAAGGAGGGCGGAATTCCTCTTCGCCTGAATCAAAGACCTGTCTGCCGGCAGGTGGGTTCAGACGGAGTTTCCTGCCGCAAATATAATGAAATCTTCCAGACATTCCAGAATGTTCCGGCCATTTGAAGATTTGAAAGATATTCTTGAAAGTCGATCGTTTCAGCTCACCCAAAAAGCGAATAAAGCAGATATAAAATGTCCAAAAGCTTCAAATGCTGCCCAAAAAAATTTCAGTAAAAAACCTGTAAAAAATCTCCCGAATAAATTAGACTACGAAAATGAACGGTATCTTTTTTTAGAAGCAATGAAAGATGTAAAACCTATGTTAAAACAAAAAATATTGGAAAAAAACGCCAATTATCGTATACTGACCGCTGTTAAAAATGATGAAAAGGATGAGTGTTTGTTGTATCTTGACAACCTTGTAAAATATGGCAACGGCTTTATCGTCTCTGACACCCCGGAATATATTGAGGGTTTTGGATATAATTTCAGTCCGGAAATAACAAAGCGTTTACATCGAGGCGATTTTTCCATTCAGGCGCATATCGATCTCCATGGTTTAAGTGCAAAAGAAGCGTATGAAGTTTTTAAAAAATTTACAAAAGAAGCGGTATTAACCGGTAAAAGGGCTGTTTTAATCGTACATGGCCGCGGTCTTTCTTCACCTGCGCAACCTGTTCTGAAAACAAAGGTTTTGGAATGGCTCACACGCGGACAATGGCGCAAATGGGTGATAGCCTTTACAAGCGCACGGCCATGTGACGGCGGGACAGGCGCAACTTACGTACTGCTAAGACAGCGTCCTTTGACAAAGCGCCTCAGAAACCGTTTTAAAACTTCTTAGGGAAAAGGACGGAAGGGACTCGAAAATGACGGGTTTTTTCCAGATGGGCGTTTAAAGATGAGCTCTGAGCTGACGCAGCGCTCCGTACAATGGCAGATATAACCGGCCGGTAAAAACCCCTTGTCATACTTTTGCAGAAGGTAATCTGTATTGTATTCTGCCGGGATATAGTCTCTATGCCCTTTGCATTTTTTTTCTCAATAACTCTAATTCCATCCTAAGTGATTTTGACTCGGATTTTATTATCTGTTTGATTTCTTCTAATCCATTTTTGATAATCTCTTGAATAAACTTCGGTGACTTGTCATATTGAACTGAATCTTTTCCATATTTTTCAGAGATCAAGGAATCATTTTCAACTTTAGACTTTTCATTTTCCTGAACCTTAGGCTTAGCAGATGATATCTTCAGTTTCAGTTCCTTATATGCATTGGCCTCTGCGATAAGTATTTTCTTCTTTTGAGCATCGGATAATTCTTTTGATAAAACAACCTTTTCAAAACCGGCAAATGCTGAATTCATTAATTTTATAGCATCAATGTGAGCCTTGCTTTTATTTTTCTTTATATATTCTCCAAGAGAATCAAGAATCGAAAGAAACATTTGAATGATTTTGTCATTACTATAAATATTTCTTAACTTATTTATCTGGTTAATAAAACAGTCCATCGACTCATCTGTAATCTCCCAGTCAATGGATAAGACAATCGCCTTTAACTCGTCAAGAACGAAATTTTCATTATTATCGGCTTCAACCAAATCAATAACGCTTTCATCCTTATCAAAAAGCGCATCCAAACGGCATTCTACCTCCCTGGTCACAATATCTTCTTTTATAACAGCCATAATATCTTGCCTCCTACATCAACTCCTTTTGCAATGAAATCAAAACCATTGATATAATTTTTTTCATGGTTAACCCGACATTTATTCCCTTCAGAGCGCTGGCTTCAAAAGAAGGTACCCTTAAATGGCGGTTAAGGTCTTTTTCAAGAACATCAATTGGTAAAACCGGAATTCTCTGATCAGCAAGATCTCGCTTATTATACTGTAATACCAAAGGAATCTTGAAGATACTTTTTTTATTGCTGATCAAATTTTCTTGAAGGTTTTTAAGGGATACAATATTATTTTTTCTTTTTACCTTCGCAGAGTCAGCCACAAAAACCAAACCGTCAACCCCGTTTAAAACCAGTTTTCTTGTCGCGTTATATTTAACCTGTCCAGGAACCGTATAAAGCTGAATCTTTACGTCAAAGCCATTTACTTTTCCCATATTAAAAGGAAGAAAATCAAAAAACAGAGTTCTATCCCCTTGAGTTTTAATGGCAATCATCTCTGTTTTTACATTACGATTAAATTTTTTAAAAATATATTCAAGATTTGTTGTTTTCCCTCCCCTTCCCGGACCATAATAGACTATTTTAGCCTGAATCTCTTTTTTTTTCAGATTAATAAAAGACATAAAAACCCTCGAGAATCAGATATGATTTCTCAGTATCCAGCATGTTTCAAATATGAAAACGCCATCTATATATTTTCAAAAATTTATACCTAAAACCTGCATAAACTATTTTCAAAAAGAAAATTATGCTTTTAATATCAG